>NZ_JBHUAL010000171.1:0-21381 GCF_042789775.1 Kitasatospora sp. NPDC056800
GCGCGTTGCCGTACCCGCAGGTGCGAGGGGCTCAACCGCCGACGCGCACCACGTACTTGCCGGTCGCCCGGCCCTCCTGCATGGCGTCGTGGGCGGCCGGGACGGCGTCGAGGCCGGGCAGTTCGGTGACCGGCAGGACCAGGCCGCCGTCGGCGAGGAGACCGAGGACCCGGCGGACGGCGCGGGCCAGCCGCTCGGGGGCGGTGGCGGCCAGGCCGCGGTGGCTGAAGCCGGTGACGGTCAGGTTGCCCGCCATCAGGCGGCCGAGCGGGGGCAGGTCGGCGACGGCGCCGCCGGCCGCGTTGCCGAACAGCACGATCCGCGCGCCGGGCGCCGCCACGGCGAGGTCGAGGTCGAGGGCGGCGGTGCCCAGCGGGTCGAGCACCAGGTCGACGCCCCGGCCGCCGGTGGCGGCGCGGATCGCCTCGGCCGGTCCGCCGCCGCTGCCGCTTTCGCCGCTACCGCTTCCGTCGGCGCCAGGTCCGTCGGCGCCAGGTCCGTCGGCGCCCGGTCCGTCGGCGCCAGGTCCGTCGGCGCCCGGTCCGTCGGCGCCCGGTCCGTCGGCGCCCGGTCCGTCGGCCGCGCCGCGGGCGAAGACGTGGTCGTAGCCGGAGGCGAGCGCCGCCGCGGCCTTCTCCGGCCGGCCGACCGTGCCGATCAGCCGGCCGCCGCCGAGCAGCGGGACGAGCCGGGCGACGGCGTTGCCGATCCCGCCGCCCGCCGAGTGGACCAGGACGGTGTCCCCGGCGGTGAAGCGGCCCGCGTCGGTCAGCAGCAGCACCGAGGTGGCCAGGCCCAGCGGGACGGCGGCGGCCTCGCGCAGCGCCACCCCGTCCGGGAGCGGCACGGTGAGCGCGGCCTCCGCGACTACCACCTCGGCCAGCCCGGCGCCGACCGGCGCGGCGACCACCCGGTCGCCCACCGCCAGGCCGGTGACCCCGGCGCCGAGCTCGCGGACCGTACCGGACACCTCCTTGCCGGGCCGGTACGGCCACTCGGCGGCGTACGCGGCGTCGCCGCGGCGGGTCATCACGTCCACGAAGTTCAGTCCGGCGTGGGCGACGTCGACCGCCACCTGGCCCGGTCCGGGGTGCGGCACCGGGACCTCCCGGACCTGCGAGTTCTCCGCTCCACCGGGTGCGGTCATCACCAGCGCACGCATGTCGGGCCCCCTCGACTACGATGTTCGACGAACGACGAAATTGGCGCGGGACAGTGGTACCACGCCATTTCCATGGATGTCGAACATCGCAGATCAGGGAGGTCGACCCATGCCCCGCAGCACCCGCCGACGACCGGCGCTCGCCCACCCCGCGGCCGAGGAGATCGACCTCTTCGACGTCCTGCACGCGCTCTCCGACCCCACCCGGATGACCATCGTCCGCGTTCTGCGCACCGAGCCCGAACGGGCCTGCGGCACCTTCCCGGTGGACGTCGCGCCCTCCACCCTGAGCCACCACTTCAAGGTGCTGCGCGAGTCCGGCCTGATCGTCCAGCGCGAGGAGGCCAACCGGCGCTTCTCCGCCCTGCGCACCGTCGACCTGGAGCAGCGCTTCCCCGGGCTGCTCGACACCGTCCTCGCCGCCCACGCCGCCGCCGCCGTCGCCCACGCCGGTACGGCGGGTTAGGCGACACCGGGGCGCTCAACGCCGGTGCCAGACCGCCCAGTTCTGCCGGGCGTCGAAGCGCTCGACGTACCAGTCGGCGGGGTGGCCCGGCCAGTACGCCTCCGGCGGCCTCCCCTCCCCGGGCAGCGGGAGGACCATCACGTTCGCCTCCGCCGGGACGGGCTGCCAGCGGGGGTCGCGGGACCAGACCCGCCCCCGGTAGACCTCGAAGGTCTGGGCGGCGCGCAGCGACCAGTCGACGTCCCAGGCGAACACCACGTTGTCGTCCGCCGTGATCCCGGCGGCGCGGGTGAAGCCGGTCGCCAGGCCCTCGCGGCCCTCCGCGTGCGGCCGAGCGACCTGTGCGGTGATCGTCGTGGTGGCGAAGGCGGCGAACAGCGCCAGCGAGACGCCGAGCGCCCCGAGCACCCGGCGGCCCCCGGCGTGGCGGACCAGGACCGCCGCACCGAGCAGGACCAGCACGGCGGCGCAGGTGCGGGGCAGGTCGATCCGGCCCCAGTCCGCGGCCAGGAAGGAGACGTCGGGCAGGGTCCAGGGGATGAACATCGACGTGTGCAGCCGCTCGCCAGCCGCCAGCGCCACGACCCCGGCGAGCAGCAGGACGAGCCCGGCCGCGACCGCCGCCGTCCGGACCAGCGCGCGGCGACCGTACCGCGCGAGCACCGCGACGCCCGCGACGAAGGCCGACGGGACGAGGTAGGAGGTGTACCGGGCGTACACCCAGTCGTCGACCCGGCCGTCCAGCGGCAGGGCGGCGGCGGAGGCCACGGCCGTGCCGAGCAGCAGGGCCACCAGCACGCCGCCGGTGGTCCGCAGGGCGGGCGGCCGGCGGCGGTCGAACACCGCGCACAGGCAGGCGACGACGGCGAGCCCGCCGACACCCCAGGTGGAGACGGTGAAGTACCAGATCTGACCGGCCGCCCGGGCGAGGGTCTGCACGGCGGCGCCCGGATCGGTCAGGCCCTTCCAGAGCGAGCCGCCGACGTCGCTGTCCGGGACGGTGAACCGCGCGTGCAGCCAGGCCGACAGCAGCTCGGCGCCGAGCACGCCGAGGCCGAGCGCCGCGAGCCCGGCCGCCGTGGCGCGCCACGGCGCCCGGCGCAGCAGCAGGACGCCGAGGAGGACGGCGGCGGTCAGCGCCACCACCACGCCGCCGCGGTCGTGCACCGCCATCGCGTAGCCGGCCGACGCCCCCGCCCCGACGGCGTGCCAGGTGCGGCGCCGCGGCGGGCCGTCGGCGAGCCAGCCGTGCAGGCAGAGCAGCCAGGCGAGCACCAGGACGGGCAGGACGGCGTCGGTCAGCACGAACTGCGAGTAGAAGACCACCGGCGGCAGCAGCGCGGTCGCGGCGGCGAAGGCGTACGAGAGGCGGCGGTCCAGGCCGAGGCGGCGCAGCGCGACGTGGGCGAGCGGGAAGACCAGGGCGTTGACGGCGGCGTTGACGCCCATGACCAGGTGGTAGGCGGTCGTCGGGTCGTCGGCCAGGCGCAGCGCGGGGGAGATCAGCAGGGGGTAGCCGCCGGGGATGACCACGCCGACCGGGATCTCGGTCGCCGAGCCGCCGGCCAGCACCCGGGCCTCGGCGAGGTAGGAGTCCTCGTCGGGGTGGACGGACGGGAAGTCCATGGACCGGACGAGGACGAGACGGAACAGCAGCTCGGCCAGGTAGCCGACGAGCAGCACGACGGCGGGCCGGGTGGCGGCGGTCCGGACGACGGCGGCGCGGACGGTGGCGGTGGTGGCACGCACGGCGGTTCGGGCGGTGCTTCGGCCGGTGGCGAGCGGAGTCGGGTCGGGCCGGGTCGGGTTCGGCCGGGTCGTGGTGCGGGGTGGCATGGGCGCGCCCCCTTCTGTCGACTGTCGGACGACTGTATATGTCGTTGGACTGCATATGTAGTCCGACTGGTTCCACGGAAGGGGGCGGGCGCCTACGGGCCGGGCCGGGTCATTTCGCCGGCGGGGTCGGGTACAGGCTCGCCAGCGGGTTGACGTACTCCTTGGCCGGCATGCAGGAGGGGCCCGGGGACTTCATCAGTCCGGCCTGCATCTCGCGGGAGCTGTTGGCCGGCGAAGTCCTGGCCAGCGGCAGGTAGATGAAGATCTCCGTGCCCGCCGGGAGCCGACGGGGGTGGACGGTCAGCACGAGCGGCTCCCCGGGCCCGTGCTCGATGTCCCACCCGGCGGTGAGGTCCACGTGGGAGGGCTGCTTCGGCTCGCGGGCCTTGCAGCCCGGCTCGCCGGGGTAGACCCGGGCGCGGATCCCGAACCGGCCGATGTCGCGCTGCAACTGGTCCACGTCCACCGGCTTGTAGTCCTCGAGGATGGTCAGCCGGACCACCTCCTCCTCGCTCTCCAGGGTGTACGCGACACCGCTGCTGCTGCCCAGCGACCGTCCGCTGTCGTCGCCGCCGGGGGCGGAGCCGTCGGTGCCGGTGGTGAGCAGGACCCCGGCCAGCGCGGCGGCCAGCCCCAGCGGGAGGGCGGCGCCCAGGAGCAGGCCGCGTCGACGGGCGGTGCGCCGGGGGGTGTCGGGGGTGCCGTCCGGGTCGGTGATGCTGTCCAACAGGTGCTCCTTGAGCAGGAGGTGGCGGCTCCGGGGGAGGACCGGAGCGGCCGGGGCCGGCAGCAGCCGGGCCAGCTCCTCCCGATCGGCCTGTTCGGACCGGTGTCGGGGGGTGGCGCTCATCGGATCGTCTCCTTGGTCGGCCGGACCGCGGGAGTGCGGTCACCTGGTACCTGTCCGGTGCTGCCCGGGCGTTGCGCGGTCTCCGCCGCCCGGTGGCCGGCCTGGTGGCCCGCCGGCGGCGCGCCCCGCTGCTCCGCCCGCGCCGAACGCGCCGCGGCCAGCTCCCGCTCGGTCAGCTCCCGCAGCCGGGCGCGGGCGCGCGAGAGCCGGGAGCGGACCGTACCCACCGGGCGGCCGAGCGCCTCGGCGACGGCCGCGTGGTCCAGCCCCTCCCACACGTACAGTGCGAAGACCTCCCGCTCGGCCGGCCGCAGCCGCTCCAACGCGGCCTTCGCGGCGGCCAGTTCCTCGGCGTCGGCGATCCGGCCCGCCAGCTCGCCGGAGAAGTCCGGCACCACCTCCCGCGGCGGCAGCTTGGCCATCGCCTTCTGGTGCCGGCGGGCCGCCCGGCGGGTGTTGCGGATGACGTTCCCGGCGATGCCCAGCAGCCACGGCGCCAGGCTCTCCGCGCCGTCCTCCCGCTCGGGGGCGATCCGGGCGCGCAGCCGCCAGGCCTCCAGGAAGGTCAGCGAGACCACGTCCTCGGCGACGGTCCGGTCCCCGGTCATCCGTACGGCGTGCCGGTAGACCGCCCGGGCGTGATCCTCGAAGACCTGCCCGAACGCCTCGGCGTCCCCGGCGCGGATCCGCGCCCGTATCGATTGCTCCACACCCGGTCCTGTCCGGCGGGCCCCGGGCGCTGCCGTGATCCGCGTCACACGCCTGCCCGGCTGTGCTTCAGGCCGTCCGCGGGAGCGTCATCGCCGCCGACGGCGCCCGGTGGCGGCGGTGGTACGACACGGTGACGGCCGCCAGCAGCGGCGCCCAGGCGACGGTCGGCAGGTAGAGGAAGCCGACCAGAGTGTGGCCGAGCGGGGTCATGCCCGTACCCGGCAGGGCCCACCAGCCGACGAACGGCGTCCACAGCAGGGCCAGGCCGACGGCGCCGAGCGAGGCCGCGAGCACCACCGCACGCGGGCGGACCGGGCGGCCGCCGAAGAACGGCACCCAGCGCGGCGGCACCGTGCCCCACGGGCGGACCAGCCCGATCGTGAGCAGCGCCAGCGCCTCGGTGAACAGGCTCAGGAAGACCGGCCACACCGCGCCCCACCCGGTGAGGCCCATCGCCCGGTAGCCCGCCTCCGTGTACCCGCCGTGCCAGCCCGCCACCAGCCCGAGCCGCCACAGCCCGGCCGGCAGCGCGGTGACGGCGGCGAGGTGGGCGGCGCGCACGGCCCAGCGGGGCGGGGCGGGAACGGCGGTGGAGGCGGCGGCAGCGGGCCGGGGCGTCGTCATGCCCCCACCCTTCCGCGCGGCCCCGGCCCGCCGCGTCCCCCCGGCGGCGGGCCCGGCGCCGGGGGCTCCCCCGGGCGGGGGAGGGGCGCCTCGGCCCCCGGGAGCAGGGCGCCTCGCCCCGTCACCCGGCGGCCGGGGCGCCGTCCGGATCAGCGCAGCCGCGAGGAGGACAGGATCGACGCCAGGTGCGCGACCACCATGCCCCAGGTGATCACCGTGATGCCCGCGAGCGTCCACCGGGTGGCGTCCAGGTTCCCGAGCCCGGCGTCCACCGCGGCCGCCGCCAGCAGCACCAGCGAGGCCTCGATGCCGTTCGTCACCCGGTGGATCTTGAACAGCGAGGCGACCTTGCGGGCCGTCGCGATGCCCTGGGAACGCGGCTGCGTCGACTCCTCGGTCGCCGGCAGCTGCCCGCTGCGGGCGCGGGCCACGTCCACCAGGTCCGTCGAGGCCTTGAGCAGCACCACGCCCAGCGCGGCCGCCAGACCCGCCGACACCCACAGCTCCGACCCGCCGCGCGCCGCCCGGACACCCGCGCCGATCATCAGCGCGGCGTCCGCCAGATAGGCGCCGAGCCGGTCCACGTACACCCCGGCCATGCTGAACTGGCGCTTCCAGCGCGCCACTTCGCCGTCCACGCAGTCGAACAGCAGGAACAGCTGGAACAGCACGACGGCCAGCACCGCACCTACCGGGCCCGGGATCAGCAGGGCCGCGCCGCCGCCGACCCCGCACACCACCATCACCCAGGTGAGGGTGTTCGGCGACACCGAGGTGCGCACCAGCTGCCGGGTGGTCCGCAGCGAGATCCGCCGCATGTACATCCGACCCGCCCAGTGCTCGCCGTTGCGGCTCTGAAGCTTGGCCTGCGGCTGGCACACCTCGCGCAGCTCGGCGAGCGCCGGAGCAGCCACCATGACGACATCCCTCCACCTGTCCCGAAAACGATCACCACAGGCTACGGCCTCCGGGGGAACGCCCGGACCAGGTGGCATGCCGCCGGAGGTACGGGAGGTGTCCGTCGTCGGAACGTCCGGTGCTCACGTCGCGCGCGAGCGTCGCGGACGTCCGCCGGAGCGCCCGCGGCGAAAACCGGTGGGCCGCCCGAGCACCCCCGGGCTAGGCTGCGCGGGTTCGCCGGAACCCGAAGCCCGGGCCCGACTGCCCGCCCCCGCACGCCGGTTGACGCGGTCCGCGGTCCCGGAGCGGAACGAGGAGCGCAGACCCATGGTGACCACGGGCGGCCCGTCCCAGAGCCCCGACCCGGCCCGACTGCTGGCCGACCACCGTCCGCGCGGCCCGGTGGAGACCGCCGACCACGAGCGCGCCCGCCGCCTCCTCGGCGTCGCCGACGCCTGGAACAGGGGCACCTTCCCGCTGCACTTCACCGCCTCCGCGCTGATCGTCCACCCGCCCACCCGCCGCGTCCTGCTGCGCTGGCACGTCCGCCAGCAGGCCTGGCTGCACGTCGGCGGCCACGGCGACCCGGGCGAGACCCGGCCGCTGGACATCGCCCTGCGCGAGGGTCTGGAGGAGACCGGCCTGACCGACCTCGCCCCCTGGCCCGGCCCCGCCCTCGTCCACCTCGCCGTGGTGCCCGTCCCCGCCTCGCCCGCCGAACCCGCCCACGAGCACGCCGACCTGCGCTTCCTGCTGGCCACCGCCACCCCGGAGCAGGCCCGGCCGGAGAACCCGGCGTCCCCGCTGGAGTGGCTCACCGTCGAGGAGGCCAAGCGGCGGACCACCGAGGACAACCTCCGTGAGACCCTCGACCGCGCGGCCCGCCTGCTGCCGTCCGCCTGAACACCCTGGAGACCGACCGGATGCACACCGACCAGACCCTGATCTTCGACGCCGACGACACGCTCTGGGAGAACAACGTCCTCTTCGAGCGGGTCATCGACGGCTTCCTGGACTGGGTCGCCGCCCCGCAGGAGCAGCAGCGCACCCGGGCCCTGCTGAACGAGATCGAGGCCGTCAACTCCGCCACCCTCGGCTACGGCGCCGCCGTCTTCCGGCAGAGCCTCGCCGACTGCCTCCAGCGGCTCAACGACCGCACCCCCACGGCCGCCGAGCAGGCCCGGATCGACGACCTGCTCACCCCGCTGACCAGCCGCGACGTCGAACTGATCGCCGGCGTCGCCGACACCCTGGCCGCCCTCGCCGACCGTCACCAGCTGCTCCTGCTCACCAAGGGCGACCAGGGCGAACAGCAGCGCAAGGTGACGGCGTCCACCATCGACCACCACTTCCGCGGCGTCCACATCGTCGCCGAGAAGTCGGTCGACACCTACCGGCGGCTCACCGCCGACCTCGGCCTCGACCCGGGCCGGACCTGGATGATCGGCAACTCGCCCAAGTCCGACATCGCCCCCGCCCGCCGGGCCGGCCTGCGCACCGTCTTCATCCCGCACGAGCACACCTGGGTGCTGGAGCACGCGGAACTCGGCCCGGACGAGGCGACGCTGCGGCTCGGGGCCTTCCCCGAGCTGCTGCGCCACTTCTGACGGTCCCTCCGGGCCCTCAGCCCATCATCGCGGCCGCCGGCACCGGCGTCCCGTCCCGGTACAGCCAGGCCCGCTCGGCGGCCGACCAGACGCCGGCCGTCAGCAGGTAGAGCACGGCGGCCACCGGGACCAGCGCCGCGAACAGCACCGACCCGAACGACAGGTACGGCAGCAGTCCCGCCCCCGGCTGCCGGGCGGGCTGCGCCGTCGCCGCTGCTGCTGCGGCCGTGCGCCGGGCCCGGCGGAAGTTGACGACCCCGACCGCCGCCAGCCCGGCGAACAGCACCCCGAACACCGCCCACTGCCCGGCGCCCTGCGCGCCCGTGACGTGCAGACCCAGCGGCACCCCGAACAGGGTGTGGTCCAGCAGGTCGTTCGGGGTGGTGAACAGGCGGTACATCACCGAGAAGAACGGGATCTGCACCAGCACCGGCAGGCACCCCGCGAACGGCGACACCTGCTCCTTCCGGTACATCTCGGCCAGCGCCTCCCGCAGCCGCTCCGGGCGGTCCCTGTGCTTCCTCTGCAACGCCGCGACCTTCGGCGCCAGCCGCGCCCTGGCCCTCTCCCCGCGCGCCGCCGCCCGCGCCAGCGGGTGCAGCGCCAAGCGGACGGCGACGGTGAACAGGACGATGGCCAAGGCGGTCGGCACCAGGTGGGCGACGGCGGCGACGACGGCGTGCGCCACGGCGACGGCAGGGTCGAGAACAGCGAGTACGGACATGGTGGAGCGAGCCCTCCGGGGTCTCAGGACATGAGTGATCGGCGGAGGACGGCCACGGGGAACGCCTGGAAGAACGTCCGGCAGGAACGATCGGAAGAACGCCTGGAAGGACGTCGGACGGAACTACGCGGCCGCCGGGGCCGCTCCCGGCGCCCTGGGGCGTCGCCTGCCCCGGGCGTCCGGATCACGCTGCGGAAGGAACGCCGTACCGAACGCCCGGCGCCGCAGCACCCCGCTGCGCACCGCCGCCGACGCCCGCGCCCCGAGGAGTCGCGCCCCGGCCAGCGCCCCGGCGACCGCCCCGGCCACCAGTGCCACGGCCGCGACGGCGGCCACCGACGCCAGCGTCCCGCTGTCGGCCACCAGCTCCCCGGTCAGCACCCGGAGCAGGCCCAGCAGCATCGCCACAACGGCCACGACGCGCTCCCCCTCCCGGTGTCCCATCGGCTTCCTGACGTACCAGCAGGACGATCCTACGAGCCCCCGGGTTCCCGCCTGTGTCGGGGACGTCCCCCACGGTGTCCCCCTGGCGCCCCCACCTGGTCCCGCCCGATTCCGTTCGTACCCGAAGGTCCCGCCCTCGGGGCGGCGAGAAGCGGCCGTCCGGGGTGTAGCCGCCGGGGCTACACGGGGCTACCGTGGAGAGGTGAAGACGATTACCCAGCGGGAGTTCCGGAACAACTCCGCCGCCGTGATGGACGCGGTGGAGGCGGGGGAGACGTTCCACATCACCAGGAACGGGGTCGAGGTCGCGGAGCTGCGGCCGGTGCCCGGGCGTCGGCGGCTCACGGCGGAGGAGCTGGTGGCCCGGCACGTGAAGCTGCCGCGCGTGGACTACCAGCAGATGCGCAAGGAGGCCGAGGAGGACTTCGGCCCCGAGGAGCTGGTGGGCGACGACGGCGACGACCCGTTCGAGCGGCGGCGTGGCTGAGCGCCGCAGAGCACCCCGGCGGCGGCCGGCCGGGGTGCTGGACACCTGCGTCTACATCGACCTGGCGCTGCTCAGCCCCTCCGACCTGCCGGCCGTGCCCGAGCTGACCGCGATCACCTTCGCCGAACTGCAGCAGGGCGTGTCGATGGCCCGCGACCCGGCCAGCCGGGCCGCCCGGCTGGAGGTGCTGGGCGCGGCGATGGCGGACTTCGACCCGCTGCCCTTCGACGCGGCCGCCGCCGCCCGCTACGGGACGCTGGTCACCCTCACCATCGCCGCCGGACGGCAGCCGCGCCCGCGCCGGATCGACCTGATGATCGCCGCGGTCGCCTCGGCCCACGGGCTGCCGCTGTACACCCGCAACGTGGCGGACTTCCGGGGGCTGGGCTCCGCGGTGGAGGTCATCGGGGTGTGAGGTCCGGGCGGGTCCCGTGGGCCGGGCGGGGAGTGGCGGTCAGGAGGCCCCGAGGGCGGCGGCCCCGTCCCGCTCGACCCGGTCGGCCATGGCGGCCGCGGCCTTCAGGGCCTCCGCCCGGTTCCGGGTGCGCAGCAGGACGGTGTTGCCCCCGCGCTTGCCCCGGTCGCCGCCCGCCTTGGCGGCGACGGCCCAGCGCGGTCGGCGGAGCAGGGCGAGGACCAGCCAGCGGAGTCCGAAGTTCAGCCCCAGGACGGCGGCGATGGGGACGAGCAGGAGGACCCCCTCGCCGCCGGCTTCGCCGCCGACGTGCCGCATGGGGTCGTAGGCGTGCAGGGGCCTGTGCGTGGCCCCGAGGCGGCCGAGCCACACCACCGCGATCCGTACGGGGCGGCGGTCGGGCCCGGTCACGTCGACGTAGCCGATCGACCCGTCCCGCTCGCCGCGGGCCCAGGCCGTCCGCTCCCTCGTGGTCGACAGGCTCTCCTGGAGCTCGCGGTCCTTGGCCTCCCGGGCCTTCCGGCGCTGCTCGAACTCCTCCGACCAGGCCTTCTCGCGCTTCTTCTGCTCGGTGGACCACGCCTGTTCGCGCTCACGCCGCTCGTCGGCGGTGACCCGCCGTTCCCCCCGGTTGCTCATGGCGGTCATCGTAGGAGACGAGGTCAAGGGAGGGTAAAGCGGGCCGCACGGCCGTCAGCCCGGGCGGACCGCCGTCCCGGTGGCGGCGGAGGTGCGGGCGGCCTCCAGGACGGCCAGGGCGGCCACCGCGTCGCGCGGGTCGACCGGGGGCGGGGTGCCCGGGGTGGTCAGGGCGGCGGCGATGCCCGCGTAGAAGGCGGGGTAGTCGCCCGGGTCGGTCGGCAGCCGGATCGCCGACTCGTCGGTGCCGAGGGTGCCGTAGTGCGCGGGCTGGTCGGTGCCCCAGGGACGGGTGCCGTCCGGGCGCAGGCCCGCCCGCAGGTCGGCCTCCTGCGGGTCCATGCCGGACTTGACGTAGCCGGCGGTGTCGCCGAGCACCCGCAGCCGGGGGCCGATCAGCGGGGTGATGGCGCTGGTCCACAGGTGCGAGCGGGTGCCGCTGGTGTGGGTGAGGGCGAGGAAGGCGTCGTCGTCCACCACCGCGCCGTCGCGTCGCACGTCGATCTCCGCGTACACCGTCTCGACCGGCCCGAACAGGGTGAGCGCCTGGTCGACGAGGTGGCTGCCCAGGTCGTACAGGGTGCCGCCGACCTCGGCCGGGTCGGCCAGCTCCCGCCAGCCCGGCTTGGGCTTGGGGCGGAAGCGCTCGAAGCGGGACTCGAAGCGGTGCACCCGGCCGAGCGCGCCGCCGCGCACCAGCCGGCTCGCGGTGAGGAAGTCGCCGTCCCAGCGCCGGTTGTGGAAGACCGAGAGCAGCACGCCCTGCTCCTCGGCGAGCCGGCACAGCTCCAGCGCCTGGGCGGCGGTGCCGGCCAGCGGCTTGTCCACCACGGTGGCCAGGCCGGCCCGGAGGGCGGCGCGGGCGAGCGGGGCGTGGGTGCGGTTGGGCGAGGCGATGACGACCAGGTCCAGCGCGTCCGGGTCGGCGAGCAGCTGCTCGGGCGTGTCCACGGCGCGGGCGCCGGGGTGCTCGCGCGCCAGCTGGGCGCGCCGGTCGGGGTTGGCGGTGACCACGGCGTCCAGCCGCAGCCCCGGCGTGGTGGCGATCAGCGGCGCGTGGAACGCGGAGCCGGCCAGGCCGTAGCCGATCAGGCCGACGCGGAACGGACCGGGAGTCGTCTGCGGGTTCATGCGCCCACTCAATCACGAGGCGCCCGGTTGCTCCCGGTTTCGGCGGACGGGACGGCGGGCCCGCCGCCGCGCCCTCGTCCGGGTGAGGCTGCCGCCGCGGCCCGGAGCGCGGTGATACGTGTACGCGGCGATACGTGCACGTATCACCCCACGGACTGCGACGGAGGATCACATGGCCGCCAACGGCTGGACCGACGACCTGCTCGACCGGATGCGCACCGTCGGCGACCCGCTCGGGGACGCCGCCATCGCCGAGACGTACGAGTTCGGACAGCAGGACCAGGTGCGGCAGACCCTGCTCGGCTTCGGCCGCAACAGCGACGCCGTCCCGGCCGGGCTGCCGCCCAGGCTCCGGGCGTACTTCGAGGAGTCCGCCGTCCTGCCGTCCTGGGCGGACCGGGCGCGGATGGCGCGCGGCCACGAGCTGCTCGGCCGCTACCAGCCGCTGATCGCCTCGATCCTGCTCTGCGGCTCGCTCCCGCTCTGCTACACCTGCGGCAACGGCGCCGAGGTGCTCGTCCGCTCCCAGCGCCTCACCTCCGGGGTGTACCGGCGCCTGATGGAGACCTCGCAGTTCGTCGTCGACGTCCTCGACAACGACGGCCTGGGGCCGGGCGGCCGCGGGCTCCGGTCGGCCCAGAAGGTCCGCCTGCTGCACGCCACCATGCGCTACCACGTCTCCCAGCTGGGCGACTGGGACGCCGCGGCCCTGGGGGTGCCGGTCAACCAGGAGGACCTGGCCGGCACGCTGATGTGCTTCTCGGTGCTGATCCCGCTCGGCCTCGCCGAACTGGGCGTCGAGCTGCTGCCCGAGGACCGGGAGGCCTACTTCCACATCTGGCGGGTGGTCGGCCACGTCCTGGGCGTCGACGAGCAGCTCAACCCGGCCAAGTTCGGCGACGGCGCGGCCCTGAAGGACGCCATCGTCCGCCACCAGCAGCGGCCCTCGGAAGCCGGGCGGGTGCTGACGAAGGGCGTCCTGGACTTCATCCGGGAGGTGCTGCCGGTCCCGTCGGGAGCGGGCCCCACCCTGATCCGGCGCCTGATCGGCGACAAGTCCGCCGACGTCATCGCGGTGCCCCCGGCGGACAGTCTCACCAAGCTCGGGCTGAGCGCCGCCGCCCTGCCGAACTTCGGGTACGGCAGGACGGGCGACACCCTGCCGCCGCTCGCCGAACTGGCGAGCCAACTGGGGCTGCTGGTCTTCAAGGAGGGGCTGCTGCTCACCAACAAGGGCCGCCGCCGGGAGTGGCAGGTCCCGACCGGCCTGACCGACTCGTCGTCCTGACCGGGGCGCCACCGTGCGGCCACCGGGCCCGGCCCGTGCGGTCACCGGCCCCGGGGCGTGCGGCCACCGGCCGGACGGGGGCCGCGCGGTGGCGGTGCGGGCGACTACGCTGGTCGGAGTTGGGGCAGCCTGTGGCGCCCGACCGGCCGAGGGTGTCCGGTCTGGGCATGTGCGAGAACGTTCAGACCTGTGCAAGACCGAGGAGACACCTACGTGGCAGAGCGCAAGCCCATCGAGTCCTGGCTGACCGACATGGACGGGGTCCTCATCCACGAGGGCACGCCGATCCCCGGGGCGGAGGAGTTCCTGCGCAAGCTGCGGGAGTCCGGCAAGCCCTTCCTGGTCCTCACCAACAACTCCATCTACACCCCGCGCGACCTCAGCGCCCGGCTGGCCGGCATGGGCCTGGAGGTGCCGGAGGAGTGCATCTGGACCTCCGCCCTGGCGACGGCCAAGTTCCTCGCGGGCCAGCGCCCCGGGGGCACCGCGTACGTGATCGGCGAGGCCGGCCTCACCACCGCGCTGTACCAGGCCGGTTACGTGCTGACCGACAACAACCCCGACTACGTGGTGCTCGGCGAGACCCGCACCTACTCCTTCGAGGCGCTCACCAAGGCGATCCGCCTGATCAACCAGGGCGCCCGGTTCATCTGCACCAACCCGGACGAGACCGGCCCCTCCACCGAGGGCGTGCTGCCGGCCACCGGCTCGGTCGCGGCCCTGATCACCAAGGCGACCGGGGTCGAGCCGTACTTCGTCGGCAAGCCCAACCCGCTGATGATGCGCGAGGCGCTGAACACCGCCGGCGCCCACTCCGAGACGGCGGTGATGATCGGCGACCGGATGGACACCGACATCGTCGCGGGCATGGAGGCCGGCATGGAGACCATCCTGGTGCTCACCGGCCTGACCTCCGCCTCCGACGTGGAGCGCTTCCCGTACCGGCCGACCCGCGTGGTCCAGTCGATCGCGGACCTGGTCGAGCTGGTCTAGCCGCTGGGTTCTCCCCCCGCGTTCTCGTCGTGGGCCCCGTTCCGGCAGGTCGCCGGGGCGGGGCCGCTCCGTGTCCGGGGTGCGGGGCCGCCTGGTGCCCGCGGGGAGGCGGCCGTTGTCGGTGGGGCTGTGTAGCGTTCGGGGTGAAAGAGGGCGTGCGGCGCAACAGCCGCGGTGTGGGAGGTAGATGTCGTGACGGACACGGTCGAGGCGGGCGTGGTCGAGGCCGGCGAGGGCGGCGGGCTGGAACTGCCCGAGTCCTGGCGCGGGGTGCTGGGCGCCGAGACGGAGAAGCCGTACTTCGCCGAGCTGGCGGCCTTCGTGGCGGCCCAGCGCGCGGAGCACGAGGTGTTCCCGCCGAGCGGCCAGGAGTTCGCCGCACTGGAGGCCACCCCGTACGACAAGGTCCGGGTGCTCGTGCTCGGCCAGGACCCGTACCACGACAACGGCCAGGCCCACGGCATGAGCTTCTCGGTGCTGCCGGGCACCAAGACGCCGCCGTCGCTGCGCAACATCTTCAAGGAGCTGGACGCCGACCTGGGCGTCCCCGCCCCGGACAACGGCTACCTGATGCACTGGGCCGAGCAGGGCGTGCTGCTGCTCAACGCGGTGCTCACGGTCCGCGCGCACGAGGCCAACTCGCACAAGGCGAAGGGCTGGGAGAAGTTCACCGACGCGGTGATCAAGGCGGTGAGCGACCGCGACGAGCCGGTGGTCTTCGTGCTGTGGGGCAACTACGCGAAGAAGAAGCTGCCGCTGATCGACACCGCCAAGCACGTGGTGGTGCAGGGCGCGCACCCGTCGCCGCTGTCGGCGAAGCTGTTCTTCGGCAGCCGTCCGTTCTCGCAGATCAACGCCGCGCTGGACTCCTTCGGCGCCGAGGCGATCGACTGGCAGGTGCCGAACCTGAAGGAGGCCTGAGCCTCCGCCCGGAGCGCCTGCGGGCGTTCCGGGGTGCTGGTCGGCGGGCGCCGGCAGCCGGTGGTGGCCGTGGTTCGGACGGGTTCGATGTCCCGTCCGCCCACGGCCACTTGGCGTTCACCACCGGTGGCCGTCGGCCGGTGCCGGGTGTGCTTAGCTGGTGCCGACCGGTCGCCGGACCGGGGCCGGGGAGGGGCGGTACGTGCACGGGCTGGGGCGGACAGGGACGTTGCGGGGCGCCGTCGGGGCGCTGCTGGCCGGGGTGGTGCTGGCGGTCGGGTCCGGCTGCACCGGTTCGGACGGCGGGAAGCCGGGAGCCGGGTCCGTGTCCTCCGCCGCCGGGGCGGGCGCGGGGGCGGGTGCCGGTGCGGGCTTCGCCCAACTGCCCGGGCAGGCCTTCTACGTCTCCGACCGCACCAACGCCGCCCAGCAGGTGACCGCGCTGCGCGGCCAGGGCCGGACGGCGGAGGCCGACGCGCTGCTGCGGATCGCCGGCCAGCCCTCCTCGCAGTGGCTCGGCGAGCAGGGCGCCCAGACGATCGCCGAGCAGGTGAGCCGACGGGCCGCCGAGGCCGGCCGCACGGCGGTCTTCGTCGCGTACGACATCCCGCACCGCGACTGCGGCCAGTACTCGGCCGGCGGCGCCCCCGACGCGGCCGCCTACCGGGCCTGGATCACCGGCGTCGCCCAGGCCCTCGGCGACCGCAGGGCCTGGGTGGTGCTGGAGCCGGACGCCGTCGCGCACACCCTGGACACCTGCGGGATCAAGGGCGACCTGGCCGCCGAGCGGTACGGCCTGCTGGCCTTCGCCGTCCAGGAGTTGAAGAAGAACCCCAACGCGCGGGTCTACCTGGACGCGGGCAACCCCGGCTGGGCACAGGACCCGGAGGAGATGGCCACCGCCCTGCGCAAGTCGGGCATCGCGGCGGCCGACGGCTTCGCCGTGAACGTCGCCAACTTCTACGACACCGAACGGAACGCGGCCTACGGCGCCAGGCTCTCCGCGGCCCTCGGCGGGAAGAACTACGTCATCGACACCAGCCGCAGCGGCAACGGGGCGCTGGGCGGCGCCGCCTGGTGCAACCCGCCCGGGCGCGCGCTCGGCGAGCGGCCGACCACCGAGACCGGCCGGCCCGGGGTGGACGCCTACCTGTGGATCAAGAACCCGGGGGAGTCGGACGGCGACTGCGGCCGGGGCGAGCCCCGGGCGGGCGAGTTCTGGCTGCCGTACGCGCTCGGGCTGGCGCAGGCGGCGCGCTGAGGCCGCCTGCGCCAGGCCTCGGGCCCTGTGCGTCGTGCGGTTCACACGGTGCGCGGGCTCAGGCGGTGATCTGGATCCAGCGGGCGACCGACGGGGTGCCGGCGGCGTCCGTCAGGAACAGCATGTACCAGCCCGGCGGCAGCAGGTTGGGATTGCCGGGCAGGGTGAGCGAGACGCCGTCCGCCGTCCGTCCGGCGACGTCCAAGGCCACCGAGCGCTGCTCGACGTCCGTCACGTGGGTGACCGAACTCGGCCGGATCAGCTTGGCGGTGGCCACCGCCTCCGGGCGCGCCGTCCCGACGGCGAGGGTGCCGCCGAGCCGGGCCGCCTGCGGAACGGCGCCGACCTCCGGACGGTCGCCGTGGTACAGGTACGGCGGGGTGTAGATCTCGATGCGCTGCTCGAAGCCGCCCGGCTGGGTCTCGGCCTTGTCCGCGAAGAGCGGGTTGGAGCCCAGCACGGCCACCCGTCCGTCCGGCAGCAGCAGCGCCTCGGAGTGGTAGTTGCGGCCGACGGTCGGCTCGGCGGCGGTCGTGAAGCCGTTGGTGTCCGGGTGGTACACCTGCGCCTTGAGCAGGTCGCTGTCGCCGCGGCCGCGGTAGCCGCTGGAGCCGCCGGTGGTGAAGACGGTGTCGTCCGGCAGGATCACGCTGTTGAGGTAGCGGGTGCCGCCGGCCGGCAGGTCCGGGCCCGGGGTGAAGGCGGGAGCGGCGGAGGAGAGGTCCGCGATGTCGGTCCGGGCCGTGGACAGCGGCGACTCGCCGACACCGCCGCCGCCGAGCACCATCACCTTCTGCGCCTGCGCGGGCGGCAGCAGCACCGAGGAGGAGGTCTCGGTGAGGCCGGGGTCGCGCAGGCCGGGGACGGGCTGGAAGGCCCCGCTCGACAGGTCCCACACGCCCGGCTCGCGGCCCTTGTCGCCGGGGCCGTAGCCGCCGTTGGAGCCGGAGTAGAAGAGCTTGCCGGAGGCGGTCAGGAAGACCGCCGGGTAGGTCGGGAAGTAGTGGTCGGGGCCCTTGGACCAGGACTTGGTCCTCGGGTCGTAGATCTCGTTGTCGTTGCCGCTGAGGATCTCCCCGGTGTCGTCCAGCCCGGAGACGGTGACCACCCGGCCGTCGCCCAGCCCGGTCAGCGTCGGGTACCAGCGGGCGTGGGCCATGTCGGTGACCGGCTCGTACAGCTCGGTGTCCGGGTTGAACTCGAAGGCGGAGCGGATGCCCTGGTACTCCTGCTTGTCCAGGGTCAGCTTCTCGCTCTGCCCGTACAGGTTGTGGGCGTCGGTGCCGCTCAGGCCCTTGATCCGGTACTGGGCGGGGGAGTCGGAGACGAAGTCCTGGCCCGGGCCGACCGCCTCCACGTACACGTGCTGCTCGCCGGCGGTGACCACGGTCTGCTTGCCGGAGCCGGTCTTGGTCGCGGCCGGGACCGTCACGGCGGCGGTACTGGCGTACTCGTGGCCGTTCGGGGAGACGAAGACGGTGCCCTTGGGGAAGGTCCGGTCGCGCTCCGGGCTCTCGTTGCGCACCCGCATGATGCCGGCGGCCTTCTTCACGGCGCCGGCCAGCTTCTCGTAGCGCTGGGTGCCGCCGGCCACCAGGACGCGGCCGTCCGGCAGCGAGGTGTGGCCGCCGCAGAACATGTCGGCCGGGGTGGGGACCAGCTTGTAGGTGTTCCGGGCCGGGTCCCAGAGCAGGCTCTTGAAGGTGCCCGCGTTGAACTGCTTCTCGTCGTTGCCGGAACCGGCCACGATCAGGACCTTGCCCGTGCGCAGCACGGTCGCGTGCACGGCGTTGACCCGGAACTCGGTGGGCAGCGACAGGGTCTGCCAGTGGCCGTACTGCGCCTTGTACTCGGGGCGGTTGATCACGTAGTGGTGGTACTGCTGGGAGGCGAAGCCGAGGACGGCCGGCGCGTTCATCCCGGCCACGGTCAGCGCGACGGTGCTGCCGAGGGCGAGGCGCTTGGTGCGGCCGGCCTTGTGGATCTTCACGGTGGGTGCTCCCCTCGGGAGGCGGTCGGGGGCTCTGGTCGGTGGGCGGCTCTGTTCGGTGGGTGGTGCTGTTCGGCGGGGCGGTGCTGGTCGGTGGGTGGTGCTGGTCAGGCGGCGGTGCTGGTCAGTGGGAGGGTGCCGGTCAGTGGGAGGGTCTGCCGCTGTCGGCGTGGTCGGGTGAGGTTCGTCCGGGTCGGGGGGCGGGAGGTGCGGGCTGCGCCGGTCCGGCGGTCCGGGCGGCTCGGGGGTCGCGGGCGTGGCGCGGGCGGCGCTTCTCCAGGACGACCTGCGGGGCCGCCGTCGGGTCGCCGGTGACGGTGAGGGTGGCGGTGGGGCGGGTCCGGCGGCGACGTACGGCGTCGCCGGCGCTGATCAGGACCGGCAGGAGGGTGAGTAGCAGGGCGATCCAGGCCCAGGTGCGCATCGCGACGTGGTCGTAGCCGGTGACGTAGGAGGCGGCGATCGCGCCGCCGAACACCAGCGTCCAGAACAGGTGGAAGCGGAAGGTGCCGAGCCGGTCGGTGCTGGCCGAACTGCCCTTGGGCGTCACCACGAAGCGGCTGCGGCGGCGGACCAGCGCCTGGAGCAGCGAGGCCGCGTAGACCGGACCGCAGAGCGCCGACATCACCATGCCCGCGACCCCGGAGGAGCCGGCCGGCTCGTGCGGGCTCACGTTGTGCTTGCGGTTCCAGGTGTAGAGCAGGAGCTGGAGCGCGGCGGCGTCGCTGTAGAGCATCATCCAGATCTCCGAGGAGACGTGCACGCCGGAGGCGCCGAAGCCCAGGTAGAGCACGCTGGACAGGCCGCCGAGCAGCCAGGTGAGCGCCGCCATCGGGTAGAAGCCCACCATCAGCGAGTAGTTGAGCAGCCGGCCGGGCGACAGCCGCCACAGCACCCGCCAGTACTGGGTGAACAGGGTCTCGTAGGTGCCGCGGCTCCAGCGCAGTTGCTGGGAGAAGAAGTCGGTCCAGGAGGACGGGCCTTCGCCGACCGCTAGCACGTCCGGGGTGTACACGGACTTCCAGCGTTCTCCGGTCTCCGGGTTCCGGCTCCGGTGGAACTCCAGACCGGTCGCCATGTCCTCGGTGATGGAGTCGTACAACCCGCCGATCGACTGGAGAGCGCTGATTCTGACGGCGTTGTTGGTGCCCACGAACATGGGCGCGCCGTAACGGTTTCCGGCGCGTTGGATGAGGGCGTGGAAGAGGTACTGCTGGCTCTCGGAGAATTTGGTGACGGCCGATCCCGAGCTGCGGTAGTTCCCGTACACCTGGGGGCCGACCACGAATGCCACGTCGGGGTCGCGGAAGTAGCCGAGCATCCGCTCGCAGAAGTCCGGCAGCGGAACGTGGTCGGTGTCCACGGACACCCAGAACTCGTAGTCGTCGCCGTGGGCCTGGAGCCAGGCGTTGTAGTTGCCGTGCTTGGTCCCGGCGCGGAACCGGCCCTTCGGCCGGTTCCAGTGCGGCCGGCCGGCGCGGGTGAAGTGGCGCACGCCCAGCTCGGCGCAGAGCTCCCGCATTGCAGGATCGTTTCCCTCGTCCAACAACCAGACGTCGTACGGTCCGTTGTGCCGGACGGCCCGCGCCGCCGTCAGCGTGGCCCGGACCATCTCCGGCGGCTCCTTGCCCGGCACGCAGGTGGTGAGGAAGGCGACCCGGGTGCCGGGCTCCGGCGTCACCGGGACCGGGTCGCGGGCGACCAGCGTGGCGTGGGTGTTGGAGACGACGTTGACCAGCCGGAACACCTCGACGACGGCGATGATGCCGATCATCACCTTGTCGCCGAGCAGCACCAGGGAGTTCGTCTCGTCCAGCCGCTCGGGCCAGTGCTCCGGCAGCAGCAGCCAGACCAGCAGCACCGCCTCCACCACGGGGGCGGCCATCAGCAGCAGCGCGGCGCGGATCCGGTGCGGCTCGCGGCGCAGCAGGCTGCGGTACCGGACGCGGTAGGGGGCCGCGGGGGGCGGCTCGTACGGGGCGGCTGTCGGGGCGGGGCCGTACGGGGCGGGGCTGTATGCGGTGGGGTCGTGCGGTCCGTCGTGGGAGGGCGGGTGTGGTGCGACCGGTTCGGGCCAGTAGACGCCGCCGCCGAGGTCGTCGTCCTCGTCCGGGTCGTACGCCGGGCCCGCGAGACGGCTGAAGTGGCCGTAGTCGTAAGGGGCTTCGGGTATGGGAAGGGCGCGCAGGGCGGCCTCGTCCAACTCCCCGGCACCTCGCCCGTGGGCCGTTCCGACGCCCTTGCGTCGTGAGAACGGCGGCGTGGTCATAGCTGCTCCCCCCGGAGTTCGCGCCTTGCGCGGCTCGCTCGGTTCACTCGGCTCGCTCGGCTCTTGCGTGGGTCTGCCTCGACTCGGAGCCGTCCGGGTGGAACAGGGTGGAACCGGCCGGAATCAGCTGGAAACAGCTGGGAACAGCCGGAACCGGCTGGAACGAGACCCGGCGAACTGCGGTTCTCGGGCAGTTCCCGGGCCGTCCGGCAGATTCGGCGTGTGCGACCGGTTCGGTTGTGCGTCGGTACGGCGGCCTCGAATCCGGGATCCCGATGCACTTTCCAGCTTCCCCTCCGGGTACGTCGGGATCCTTGGCCGCCTCAACTCTCCCTGAGCGCAACGGTGATCGCAACCAGTCCGGGAGATCGCCGTCGCCCAGGCATGAAGATGCCACGGTTTCCGGCCGATCCGGCGGGCGTTGGTGCTAATGCGGTGAATTCGCTCCGGCCCGGGCGGTCCATGGAACTCGGTGGTGGTGGAGGGCTGTTGCGGAGTTGCCCGTGGAGCCGTTCGCGGGGTCGCTGTCGTGTGCCGGCGGGGGCAGCGGAACGGCCGGACCGCCCCTCGGGGCGATCCGGCCGTCCGTACGGGGCCGGGCTGGTCAGCCGGGCTGGTCAGAGCGGGGGCAGCAGGGGCGCGCCGGTCGCGGCCTGGACCTCG
>NZ_JBHUAL010000172.1:0-21347 GCF_042789775.1 Kitasatospora sp. NPDC056800
GGCCGGGTCGGTAACCCCGTGACCCGGCCGGCCTTCGGCGCGCTGCTGCTGGTGAGCCGGTGTCAGATGCTGGCGACCACCCGGTCGGCCAGCACGTAGACGGCCTCCTCGTCGGTGGAGAAGGTCAGCGAGTACGAGCCGGAGAAGCGCGAGCCGCCGAGCAGTCGGACGTGCTCACCGGCGCGGACCGCGTCGATCAGCCGGTAGGCGGCCTCCCGGTCGCCCGGGGCCACGCAGAGGGTGGTGCCGTCGGCGAAGGCGTACACGTCCAGGGTGCCCAGCGGGCCCGGGCGGACGTCGACCAGGGCGACGGCCTCCTCGGCGAGGGCGGCCAGCCGGCTGTCCGTCCACTCCCGGGACGGCGCTTGGCTGGGCACGAAGTCGGGGTGCGAGGGGTGGCGGCGCGGGTCGGGCGCGGCGACCGGGGCCTCCTCGACGGCCTGGTCGGCGTCCAGCAGCCCGGCCTCCAGGCCGGTGGCCAGCAGGTCGGCCTCGCGGCGGGCCCGGGCGTCCTTGGTCTCGCCGGCCGGGTGGCCGGGGCGCAGCGGCACGCCGCCCTCGCCGCCGGGCTCGGCCGGGGCGGAGCCGCCCTCGTTGATCAGGTCCTCCAGCGCGGAGCGCAGCGCCTCGCCGAACTCCGGGTCCATCGTCCCGGCGTTGTCGACGGCGTCCTGCGGGCCGGTGGGGCGGGGGAAGAAGAGCGGCCACTCCTCGGTGCCGGAGAAGGTGCCGGAGAACGGGGAGTCGAACAGCGGCGCGTCCTCGGCCGCGCGGGCCTCCTGCTCGGCCCAGAACGCCCGGGCCTCCGTGATCTCCCGCTCGCGGTCGGCGGCGAGCGCCTCGGTGACGGCCCGGCGTATCGCGGCCTCGTCCACGGGTGCGGGCGCGGACGGGGCCGCGGCCCGTGCGTCCAGCCGGCGGGAGAGCCCGCGGAGGTGGAGCAGCACGGCGGTCGACACGGCGATCAGGATCAGCAGCAGGATGGTGTAGACGGCGCTCACGGAACGTACTCCTAGCGAGGAGCGGAACGGGGTTACGTGTCCACACTGCCGCATGCGGGGCTGTTACCGCAGGGGCGAATGTCCAATTCATCCCGGACTTTCGCTCTTGTCCCCAAATTGTTAGGTAACACCGTTCTACGCAGTGGAGTTGATCCGCTCCGCAGTGTCGATTTCCGGGTCGAAAACGAACGAAATGAGGGCCGGATCGACCTCTCGGTGTGATCCGGCCCTCAATTACGCTGCGTCACTCCAAATGGGTGGTCCAGACCCTTCGGAGGGCGCCCGGAGGGTCAGCTGAGGCGCTCGACGACCATCGCCATGCCCTGGCCGCCGCCGACGCACATGGTCTCCAGGCCGAACTGCTTGTCGTGCCACTGCAGGGAGTTGATCAGCGTGGTGGTGATCCGGGCGCCGGTCATGCCGAAGGGGTGGCCGACCGCGATCGCGCCACCGTTGACGTTCAGCCGGTCCAGGTCGACGCCGAGGTCACGGTAGGACGGGATCACCTGGGCGGCGAAGGCCTCGTTGATCTCGACCAGGTCGATGTCACCGATGGTCAGGCCGGCCCGCTTGAGCGCCTGCTTGGAGGCCTCGACCGGGCCGTAGCCCATGATCTCGGGGGAGAGCGCGCTGACACCGGTGGAGACCACCCGGGCGAGCGGGGTGATGCCCAGCTCGCGGGCCTTGGTGTCGGACATGATCACCAGCGCGGCCGCGCCGTCGTTCAGCGGGCAGCAGTTACCCGCGGTCACGGTGCCGTCGGGGCGGAACACCGGCTTCAGGCCGGCCACGCCCTCCAGGGTGACGCCGGCGCGCGGGCCGTCGTCCGTGCTGACCACGGTGCCGTCCGGGAGCGTCACCGGGGTGATCTCGCGCTCCCAGAAGCCGGCCTTGATGGCGGCCTCGGCGAGGTTCTGCGAGCGGACGCCGAACTCGTCCTGCTCGGCGCGGGTGATGCCCTTGAGCGCGGCCAGGTTCTCGGCGGTCTGGCCCATCGCGATGTAGGCGTCCGGCACCAGGCCGTCCTCGCGCGGGTCGTGCCACTCGCCGCCACCTTCTTCGGCGCGCTTCTTCGTACGGGCCTGGGCCTCGTCGAAGACCGGGTTCATGGTGCCCGGCAGGCCGTCCGAGGTGCCGTTGACGCTGCGCGAGACGGTCTCCACGCCGGCCGAGACGAAGACGTCGCCCTCGCCCGCCCTGATCGCGTGCAGCGCCATCCGCGTGGTCTGGAGCGAGGAGGAGCAGTAGCGGGTGATGGTGGCGCCCGGCAGGTAGTCCATGCCCATCTGGACGGCCACGATGCGGGCCAGGTTGTGGCCCTGCTCGCCGCCGGGCAGGCCGCAGCCCAGCATCAGGTCGTCGATCTCGCGCGGGTCGAGCTGCGGGACCTTGGCCAGGGCGGCCTGGATGACGTGGGCGGTCAGGTCGTCCGGGCGGACGTCCTTGAGCGAGCCCTTGAAGGCCCGGCCGATCGGCGAACGGGTGGCGCTGACGATGACGGCTTCGGGCATGGCGGGCTCCTCGCTGGGTGACGGCGGACCTGACGTCCGGGAGGAAAGTTACCGCCTGGTAGATCAGGCGTCACCCGCCCCAGCGTGTGAGCTGGCCGACGTATTCCCGGGGCCCCCGTCGGGGGTCGTACCAGCCTCCTTCCCGCTCTCCGGGCCGGGCAGACCGATCCGCAGCCGGTGCCTCAACTGGGCCCAGCGGCGGCCCGTGCCCTCCGCCGGTACGGCCGCCACCTCGGTGCCCTCCCGACCGGCCGCCGTGGCGGCCGCGACCGCGACCGGCAGCACCGCGCCGCCCGGGACGGCCGTGGCAGGACGCTCCTCCTCCGGCCAGAGCCCGAGCGCGGCGCAGACCGAGGGCAGCACGGCCATCGCGGCGGTCGCGTAGCCCTGGGCGGAGGGGTGGTAGCGGTCGGCGGCGAACATCTCCGGGCGGGCGGCGAACTCCGGGCCCAGCAGTGAGCCCAGCGAGACCGTCCGGCCGCCCGCCTCCACCACCGCGATGGTCTGCGCGGCGGCCAGCTGCCGGCTCAGCCGGCGGGCCACCCAGCGCAGCGGCGGCCGCACCGGCTTGATCGTCCCGAGGTCCGGGCAGGTGCCCACGACCACCTCGCAGCCGTTGGCGCGCAGGGCGGCGACGGCCTCGCCGAGCTGGCGGACGGCCAGCTGGGCCGGGCTGTGCCGGGTCACGTCGTTGGCGCCGACCATGACCACGGCGACGTCCGGGTGGTGCGGCAGGGCCTGCTCCAGCTGGCCGGAGAGGTCGGCGGAGCGGCCGCCGGAGCGGGCCACATTGACCAGCCGGACCGGGCGCTCGGCCACCGAGGCGAGGCCCGCGGCCAGCAGCGCGCCCGGGGTCTCGCCGGCCCGGGCCACGCCGAGGCCGGCGCCGGTGGAGTCGCCGAGGACGGCCAGCACGAGCGGGGCCTGCGGGTCGGCGGCGCGGTCGGCGAAGGCCTCCCCGTAGACGCCGTCCGCCTTGGGCGGGACGGTCTCCAGGACGCCGATGGCCTGGATGGCGAGTCTGCTCTCGGTCACCAGCAGGCCGACGACGCCCACCCCGAGCAGGCCGAGGCCGCCGCCGCCGTACGCCGCCGCGGTGGCGATCCGGCGGGCCACCCGGGCCCGCGAGTCCCGTGCCCCTGGCATCCGGTGCCCCCTTCACGTGCTCTCCTGCCGGCCCCTCCGGGGCCACGGCCATGCCTGCACAGCGCTCTTACCCGTGCGGAGGGCGGGAGTACCGGGGGTGCCGCTGGGGGTGGGCCATTGGGGGAGGGGTGCAGGAGGGGAGCCGCGGGGCGGGTGCCACGCCCTACGCTTTGCAGTACCGAACTCCGCAGTACCGAAATCGCATGCCCACAGACCGGGAGGATCCCCGTGCGGTACCACAACTCGATCATCGACCTCGTCGGCAACACGCCGCTGGTCAAGCTGAACAAGGTCACCGAGGGCATCAGCGCGACAGTGCTGGCCAAGGTCGAGTACTTCAACCCCGGCGGCTCGGTCAAGGACCGCATCGCGATGCGCATGATCGAGGCCGCCGAGGCCTCGGGCGCCCTCAAGCCGGGCGGCACCATCGTCGAGCCGACCTCCGGCAACACCGGTGTCGGCCTGGCGATCGTGGCCCAGCAGAAGGGCTACAAGTGCATCTTCGTCTGTCCTGACAAGGTCTCCACCGACAAGATCAACACCCTGCGCGCGTACGGCGCCGAGGTGGTCGTCTGTCCGACCGCCGTCGCCCCGGAGCACCCGGACTCCTACTACAACGTCTCCGACCGCCTGGTCCGGGAGACCCCGAACGCCTGGAAGCCGGACCAGTACTCCAACCCGGACAACCCGGCCTCGCACTACCACTCCACCGGCCCGGAGCTGTGGGAGCAGACCGACGGGAAGATCACCCACTTCGTGGCGGGCGTCGGCACCGGCGGCACCATCTCCGGCACCGGCAACTACCTGAAGGAGGCCTCCGGCGGCAAGGTCAAGGTGATCGGCGCCGACCCGGAGGGCTCGGTCTACTCGGGCGGCACCGGCCGGCCGTACCTGGTCGAGGGCGTCGGTGAGGACTTCTGGCCGACCGCCTACGACCGCGGTGTCGCGGACGAGATCGTCGCGGTCTCCGACAAGGACTCGTTCCAGATGACCCGCCGCCTGGCCAAGGAGGAGGGCCTGCTGGTCGGCGGCTCCTGCGGCATGGCCGTGGTGGCCGCGCTGGAGGTCGCCAAGAAGCTCGGCCCGGACGACGTCGTCGTGGTGCTGCTGCCGGACGGCGGCCGCGGCTACCTGTCGAAGATCTTCAACGACGACTGGATGGCCGACTACGGCTTCCTGCCCTCGGCCACCGACGAGGCGCACATCGGCGAGGTGCTGGCCCGCAAGGAGTCCCTCGCGCAGGGCGGCGTCCCGCAGTTCGTCCACATGCACCCCAACGAGACGGTCGCCGAGGCGGTCCGGGTGCTGCGCGAGTACGGCGTCTCGCAGATGCCGGTGGTCTCCCCGGGCGCCGGCCACCCGGACATCATGGCTGGCGAGGTGATCGGCTCGGTGGTGGAGAAGCTGCTGCTGGAGGGCATCTTCGCCAAGGACATCGAGCTCACCGACACGCTGGACAAGGTGATGTCCAAGCCGCTGCCGGTGGTCGGCTCGGGCGAGACCGTCACCAACCTGATGACCGTGCTGGAGAAGGCCGACGCGGCCGTCGTGCTGGTGGAGGGCAAGCCGCAGGGCATCGTCACCCGCCAGGACCTGCTGGGCTTCCTGACCGGCCGCGCCCAGCACTGACCCGGCGTCACCACCGCCCCCCGCGGATGGATGCGGAGGATTCGTCCACGGGGGAAGTGGTACACCGGCGTCACCTGTCCGCAGCACGTGGTTAACACGGCTCGGGCATCGTGGTGGTCAACGGCAGGACGCCGAGTGAGGCGACGGCAACCGTCCGGGAGCGGCTCCCCGGCGACCGCGGTCGGCTCCGGACACATCGGGTGGCCCTGACCCGGCCGCTGTGTCCTCCCGCCGCGGGAGGCGCCGTCGTCCCGCCCCTGACCGGCCCCGGCCGGTCGACAGGGTGCGGCGACTCCCGCGGCAGTACCGCGCCGCACGGCGCGTGTCCCGCGGCTCCCGGGTGGGGGAGCCCAGGCGGGGAACGGTGGGGCCGGTCCTTCTCCGAGGGGCCGGCCCCTTCCGTTCGCGCCGTCGCACGTTCCGTTCGCGCCGTTCACGCCGGGCGCGCGGGGTGCACTCCGAGCGGCCGCCCGTGCGCCGCGCCGGGCGCGCCCGTCCCGTACGCTCGCACGCATGACCAGCACTGAAACGACCGACCAGGATGCCCCGCGCTACGTCCGGGTGAAGATCGAGCTCATCGCGGAGATCACCGACGAGGGCGCGCTCAAGGCGGCCGCCCTGGAGGCCGTCACCGCCGACGAGTACCTCGACGACGAGGAGCGCGCCCAGTCCGTCGAGGCCATCGAGGTGGACCCGTCGGGTTCGCTCGCCCACTTCATCGACCCCGTCGCGCTGCTCGGCGACGTGCCCGGCGTGGAGCTCGCCTCGGCGACCTGGGAGTCGGCGCAGACCGAGTTCGACCCGGACGACGAGGAGTGGGACGAGTACGCGGTGGAAGGCTCCGCCGAGTAGGGCGGGGAACCGTCGGGTGACGGTCCTCACCGTCACCGCCCGTGAACGCCCGGTCCGCTCCGCGGGCCGGGCGTTTTGTCCCTGTTCGTCGGGAAGTTGGGTCATCTCATACGATCGCTTACCCTTCGGTGATGGAACCGTGAACGGGCGTATTGCGTTTCTGTATCCGTAATGCCCGGGATGATCAGCAGGGAGACGCGACGTGACGGCACGGGACGGTCAGGGACGGGCGGCCGGAAGCAGCTGGAGCCGACGCGGGGTCCTCGCGGGCCTGATCGGAGCGCCCGTCCTGCTGCTGACCGCCTGCAACGACAACAGCGCCAACAGCGCCAGCGGCGGTAGCGGCGGCTCCGGCGGCGCGAACGGCACCCCGGCCTCCGGCGGCACGGGCAGCAGCGCCCCCAAGACCTCGGCCGCGGTCATCACCGTCACCCCGGCCGACGGCGCCGCCTCCGCGAGCTTCAGCGAGCCGGTCAAGGTCGCCGTCGCCAACGGCACCCTGACCAGCGTCAAGGTCACCGACACCGCCGGCAAGGAGCTGGCCGGCCAGCTCTCCGCCGACGGCACCGGCTGGACCTCGGCCGCCGCCCCCGCCAGCGGCACCAAGTACACCGTCGCCGCCGTCGCCCTCGACAAGGACAAGCTGGAGGCGGACTCCAACGCCGTCTTCACCACGGCGACCCCGGCCAACACCTTCGTCGGCTACTTCACCCCCGAGGACGGCTCGACGGTCGGCGTCGGCATGCCGGTCTCGATCAACTTCAGCAAGCCGGTCACCGACCGCAAGGCCGTCCAGCAGGCGATCACCGTGATAGCCGAGCCGGGCGTCGAGATCGTCGGCCACTGGTTCTCCAGCACCCGCCTCGACTTCCGGCCGCAGGAGTACTGGGCCAAGGGCACCAAGGTCACCCTCAAGCTCCGGCTCAAGGACGTCGAGGGCGCCAAGGGCGTGTACGGCACCCAGTCCAAGGACGTGAGCTTCACCATCGGCCGGGCCCAGACCAGCGTCGCCGACCTCGCCGCCAAGAAGCTCACCGTCACCACCGACGGCCAGGTCAGCGCGGTCTACAAGATCTCCGGCGGCTCGCCCGAGCACATGACCTGGGGCGGCAAGATGGTGATCTCCGAGCAGTACACCCAGACCCGGATGAACTCGCAGA
The DNA here is from genome assembly GCF_042789775.1 of Kitasatospora sp. NPDC056800. Lineage (NCBI taxonomy): Bacteria > Bacillati > Actinomycetota > Actinomycetes > Kitasatosporales > Streptomycetaceae > Kitasatospora > Kitasatospora sp. NPDC056800. Next base: position 7,300 of record NZ_JBHUAL010000172.1, read on the forward strand.
CCGTCAACCTGGGCAGCGAGTACGACATCGCGGACGTGCCGCACGCCCAGCGCCTCAGCACCTCGGGCACCTTCATCCACGGCAACTACTGGTCCTCGCCGTCGATCTTCGGCGGCCAGAACACCAGCCACGGCTGCATCGGCCTCCGGGACACCAAGGGCGCCCAGGACAGCGGTACGGACGGCTTCAAGTTCTACAAGTCCTCGATGGTCGGCGACGTGGTCGAGGTCGTGAACTCCGGCGACAAGACGGTCGCCCCGGACAACGGCCTGAACGGCTGGAACATGGGCTGGGCCGCCTGGAAGGCCGGCAGCGCCGTCTGACCCGGCCCCGCACCCCGACCGGCCGGACCCCGGTCGGAAGACCCACCGGTCGGAAAAACTCCCCGGGCGGACCGAACCTCGCGGTCCGCCCGAGGAGTAGGACGGGTGTGAAACGCGAGCAGAGACAGCGGCAGGACGACGAGTTCAGCGAGTTCGTCGCCGGGAGCGGTCGGCAACTGCTGCGGCTGGCCGAGCTGTTGACCGGCGACCCGGACCGGGCCAAGGACATCGTGCAGTCGGCGCTGGAGCGCGCCTACCTGCACTGGCACCGGATCACCGGGGACGACCCCACCGCGTACGTCCGCCGGATCGTGGTCAACCAGCACCGCGACTGGTGGCGCCGACTGCGCAACCACGAGCTGCCCGTCGAGCACACCCCCGACCGGCCGCTCTCCGACGACCTCGCCGAGCGGCAGGCCGAACGCGCCCTGCTGCACCAGGCGCTGGGCACCCTCACCCGCCGGGAGCGGACGGTCGTCGTGCTGCGGTACTACGGGGACCTCAGCGAGGCCGCCGTCGCGGCCGAACTGGGCATCGCCCAGGGCACGGTGAAGAGCACGCTGCACCGGGCCATGTCGAAGCTGCGCGCACTGCCCGAACTCGCCGACCGTTCCGGCGTGCCGGCGAGTCCCACGACGCACATCGAGGTGACGGTATGAGCTTCGAACACCGGCTCGGCGAACTGCTCAAGGACCAGGACCCGTACGCGACCGGGCCGGACCCGGTGCCGATCATCGCCGCCGCCCGACGGCGCCGGGCCAGGCGTAGAGCCGGGACCGCCGCGGCCGCGGTCGCGGTGGCGCTGGTCTGCGGGGCGACGGCGGTGACGGCCGGCAGCGCCCGGCACGTCGGGCAGGTCGCGGGCGAGGCGGGGGCGGCGTTCAGCCCCGTCGCCGTCCCGAGCCCCACGCCCACCGCCACGCCGAGCCCCACGGCCACCGCCACGCCGCTGCCGCTCTCGCCGGTACGGCAGGTCGGCCCGGGGCAGCGCATCGAGATGGCGGCCGGCGCCCGGATGTGGGTCAGCCCGTTCGAGAAGTGCGACAACTACCAGCCGGACGGCTCCGACTCCGGCACGGACTGCCGGGACGTGCGCAGCGACAACCTGGAGCACGACAGACCCGCCCTCTACGCCCAGTCGCACGGCGACCGCGACCGCTTCATCGTCGCGAGCTTCTACCTGGGCCCGGTCGCCCCGGCGAGGATCGTCGCGTTCACGGGGGGCAGGGCGACCGTCGCCACCCTGGTCAGCACCGTCGGAATGCAGCGGTGGATCGGCTACTACGTGGTGCTGCCGCCGCTGCCGGAGGCGGATCCGGCCGCCCACCGGCGTCCGGTGAGCCCGGCGATCGCGGCGTACGACTCCGAGGGCAGGCTCCTGGCGGAGCTGCCGGGCACCACCGCCGACGGCGCCGACGAGCGGGCCCCGCAGCAGCTGTGACCCGGTCCGCCCGCAGCTCTGCTCACAGCTCTGCTCACAGCTCCGCTCACCGCTTCGCGTAGTCCGCGAAGCCCTGCCAGTCGACGATCACGCAGGGCTCGTCACCGACGGTCCAGGCGTCGTGCCCGGGCGGGCAGAGCATGAAGTCGCCGGGGCCCACTTCGGCCTCCTGGCCGCCGTCCATGACGATCCTCATCCGGCCGGAGAGCACGTACCCGGCGTGGGCGGCCTGGCAGCTCTCGGTCCCGGCGATCGGCTTCACGTGCTTGGACCACTGCCAACCCGGCTCGAACACGGCCCGGCCCACCGGGCCGCCGTCCAGGTTGACCAGCCGCAGTTCCCCCGTGCCCTCCTCGAAGGGGCGGACTTCCTCGGGATCGTCGAAGTTCCGCTGGTAGAGACCGGACATGGCGCACTCCTCTCCCGCGAGGACCGCCCGGCCGCCAGTGGGTGGCCGGGCCGGCCCTGCTGGCCCTTCCAGTCTGCGCCCGGATCGGGGATCGGTCACGTTGGGTGGTCGATCCCGGGGCGGGGCCGGGCGGGCCGGGGCGGTCCGAGGGGCGCCCCGGGGCCGGAGGTCAGTCCCGGGTGCGGGCCACGCCGATCGGGCAGGAGGCGCCGGTACCGCCGAGACCGCAGTAGCCGTTGGGGTTCTTGGCCTCCGACAGGTACTGCTGGTGGTACGGCTCGGCCGGGAAGAACGGGCCGGCCGGGGCGATCTCGGTGGTGACCGGGCCGTAACCGAGCGCGGTCAGCGAGGGCTGGAAGGCGTCCCGGGTGGCCACCGCGGCCTCGGCCTGGGCGGGGGAGTGGGTGTAGACGGCGGAGCGGTACTGGGTGCCCACGTCGTTGCCCTGGCGGTTGCCCTGGGTCGGGTCGTGCGCCTCCCAGAAGGTCTTCAGCAGCCGCTCGTACGGGATCACCGCCGGGTCGTACACCACCCGGACCGCCTCGGTGTGCCCGGTCAGCCCGCTGCACACCTCCTCGTACGTCGGGTTCGGGGTGTGGCCGCCCTGGTAGCCGACCAGCGTCGTCCAGACGCCGGGCAGCCGCCAGAAGGCGCGCTCGGCGCCCCAGAAGCAGCCCAGCCCGAAGTCGGCCACCTCCAGCCCCTCCGGGTACGGGCCGGACAGCGGGTGCCCGAGCACGGTGTGCGGCTCGGTCAGGGTGAAGGCCGGGGTGGGCCGGCCGGGCAGCGCCTGGTCGGCGGGGACCAGCGAGGTCTTGTGGCGGTTGAACAGCACGGCCTGCTCCAGCGGGTCGGGAAACCTGGCGCAGTGTCCAACGCGGACGGCCGCCCCCGGATTCCGGGAGCGGCCGTCCGTTCCGCGCGGGGGCCGGGAAGGCCCGCCGCGCGGTTTTCGCATGGTGAACACGTGTGCGAGAGGTGGAGGTCGCGGCGGCCCCGGGGGTTCGGCGCACCGGGGTTCCGGCCCGCCGTGCCCCCGCTCCGACCTGCGGGTTCGTCCCGGTTCCCGGTTCGTGCGGGCTTGGCGGCATTCGCACACTAGGCTCGGACCCATGACCGAGCACCAGCTTCCTCAGGGCTTCGAGACTCTCGCCATCCACGCGGGTCAGGAAGCAGACCCCCAGACCGGGGCTGTCGTCACGCCGATCTACCAGGTGTCCACCTACAAGCAGGACGGGGTGGGCGGCCTGCGGGGCGGCTACGAGTACAGCCGCAGCGCCAACCCGACCCGCACCGCGCTGGAGGAGTGCCTCGCGGCACTGGAGGGCGGCGCCCGCGGCCTCGCCTTCGCCTCCGGCCTGGCCGCCGAGGACACCCTGCTGCGGACCATCCTCAAGCCGGGCGACCACATCGTCATCCCCAACGACGCCTACGGCGGCACCTTCCGGCTGTTCGCCAAGGTGCTGACCCGCTGGGGCGTCGAGTTCTCCGTCGCCAACACCCAGGACCTGGCCACCGTCCGCGAGGCGCTGCGCCCCAACACCCGCGCGGTGTGGGTGGAGACCCCGTCCAACCCGCTGCTGGGCATCACCGACCTCACCGCGCTCGCCGAGATCGCGCACGGCGCCGGCGCGCTGCTGGTGGTCGACAACACCTTCGCCAGCCCGTACCTCCAGCAGCCGATCGCGCTCGGCGCGGACGCGGTCGTGCACTCCACCACCAAGTACATGGGCGGCCACTCGGACGTGGTCGGCGGTGCGCTGGTGCTGGCCGAGGCGGGCCTCGGCGAGGAGGTCGCGTACCACCAGAACGCGATGGGTGCCGTCTCCGGCCCGTTCGACGCCTGGCTGGTGCTGCGCGGCATCAAGACGCTGGGTGTCCGGATGGACCGGCACAGCGCCAACGCGGAGAAGGTCGCCGAGCTGCTGGCGAGCCACCCGAAGGTCAGCCAGGTGCTCTACCCGGGCCTGCCCGAGCACCCCGGCCACGACATCGCGGCCAAGCAGATGAAGGCCTTCGGCGGCATGGTCTCGTTCCGGGTCGCCGGCGGCGAGGAGGCGGCCGTCGAGGTCTGCAACCGCGCGCAGCTGTTCACCCTCGGCGAGTCGCTCGGCGGCGTCGAGTCGCTGATCGAGCACCCGGGCCGGATGACCCACGCCTCGGTGGCCGGTTCGGCGCTGGAGGTGCCGTCCGACCTGGTGCGCGTCTCGGTCGGCATCGAGTCGATCGACGACCTGCTGGCCGACCTCAAGCAGGCGCTGGGCTAAGCAGGTTGAGGGGCCTGGGGCCCCTCACTGCCCCTGCTGGTCCGCCGCGTACGACTCCATCGCGAGGTTGAAGCGGGCCAGCAGGGCGCAGAACGCGCGCTGTTCCTCCGGCGGCCAGCCGGCCACCAGGCGGCGGGTCAACTCGGCCCGGCCGTCCCGGACTTCGGTGAGCCGGCCGACGCCGTGCGAGGTCAGCGCGAGCCGTACGGCACGGCGGTCGGCCGGGTCCTGCACCCGGCCGACCAGCCCGGCCGCGACCAGCGGGGCGACCTGGCGGGTCACCGTGGAGGAGTCCACGCCCAGCGCCTCGGCCAGCGCCTTGACGTTGGCCGGCCCGTGCCGCTCCAGCCGGTCGAGCAGCAGGTAGGCGGCCCGGTCCAGCACCCCGACCCCGCCGCCGCCGGAGGTCCGGACCTGTTCCATTCGGCGCGCGAACACCGCGAGCTGGTACTGGAGTTGGGTGTGCACGGGGTCGGTGCGGTCGGTGGCCTGGGGCGAGGTCGTCGTCATCGCGGCTCACGATCGTCGTGCGGTGAGAGAGACTCAGAAGCAGCAGCGTACGCGGGCCGGGCGGGCCCGGGAACAGGCCCGGCATGCCGGATTGCCTCTCCCCGTCCCCGTACCCTGGCGCCATGCACACCTGGCCGATCACCCTCGACGACGTCCGCGGCGCCCAGAAGATGCTCGCCGGGGTCGCCCGGGTGACCCCGATGGAGGGCAGCCGGCACCTCTCCGGGCTGATCGGCGCGCCGGTCCACCTGAAGTGCGAGAACCTCCAGCGCACCGGGTCCTTCAAGCTGCGCGGGGCGTACGTGCGGATCGCGGGACTCTCGCCGGTGCAGCGGGCCGGCGGGGTGGTGGCGGCGAGCGCGGGGAACCACGCCCAGGGGGTGGCGCTGGCGGCCGCGCTGCTGGGCGTGCGCTCCACGGTGTTCATGCCGGTCGCGGCGCCGCTGCCGAAGGTCGCGGCCACCCGGGAGTACGGCGCCGAGGTGCGGCTGCACGGGGCCACCGTGGACGAGGCCCTGCAGGCCGCGCAGCGGTACGCGGAGGCGACCGGCGCGGTGTTCATCCACCCCTTCGACCACTGGGACGTGGTCACCGGCCAGGCGACCGTCGGGCTGGAGATCCTGGAGCAGTGCCCGGAGGTGCGGACCATCCTGGTCGGGGTGGGCGGCGGCGGGCTGCTGGCCGGGATCGCGGCGGCGGTCAAGCCGCTGCGGCCGGACGTGCGGGTGGTCGGGGTGCAGGCGGCCGGCGCCGCCGCGTACCCGCCCTCGCTGGCGGCGGGGCGCCCGGTGTCGCTGGAGCACTTCGCCACCATGGCGGACGGGATCATGGTCGGGCGCCCCGGCGACATCCCGTTCGAGGTGGTCAACACGCTGGCGGACGGCGTCCGGACGGTCTCCGAGGACGCGCTGTCGCGGGCGCTGCTGCTCGGGCTGGAGCGGCTGAAGCTGGTGGTCGAGCCGGCCGGGGCGGCCCCGATCGCGGCGCTGCTGGAGCAGCCGGACTCCTTCGAGGGGCCGGTGGTGGCGGTGCTGTCCGGCGGCAACATCGACCCGCAGCTGATGCAGCGGGTGCTGCGGCACGGGCTGGCGGCGGCCGGGCGCTACCTGTCGCTGCGGGTGCGGCTGGCGGACAAGCCGGGCGCGCTGGCCGACCTGTTGGGCGTGCTGACCAGGGTGGACGCCAACGTGCTGGACGTGGCGCACGTGCGGACCGACCCGCGGCTGGGGCTGACCGAGGTCGAGGTGGACCTGCACCTGGAGACCAAGGGGCCGGAGCACTGCGCGCTGGTGGTCGGGGAGCTGCGGGACGCGGGGTACGTGGTGGTCGCCGGCTGAGCTCCCACCCTTGACGCGATATATCGCGTGCTGGGAGACTCGCGATACATCGCGTTCGAGTCCCACGGGCCGAGAATCGAGTCGCCTGTGTGCCCAAATTCGGGGCAAAGTGGGACAGATCGCCCCATACGTCCGAGGAGATGAGGCAAGGCCATGGCGCCAGCCATCCAAGCCGAGAACCTGGTGAAGACCTTCGGCGACGTACGAGCCCTGGACGGCGTCAGCCTCGACGTCCCCGAGGGAACGGTGCTCGGGCTGCTCGGCCCGAACGGCGCCGGGAAGACCACCACCGTGCGGGTCCTCACCACCCTGCTCCGCCCCGACTCCGGCCGCGCGGTGGTCGCCGGGGTCGACGTGCTCAAGCACCCCAACCAGGTCCGCAGCCTGATCGGCCTGTCCGGCCAGTACGCGGCGGTCGACGAGTACCTGACCGGCTTCGAGAACCTCACCATGGTCGGCGAGCTGTACCAGATGAGCAACCGCGCCGCGAAGGCCCGCGCGCTGGAGCTGCTGGAGTGGTTCAGCCTCACCGAGGCCAAGGACCGCACCGCCAAGACCTACTCCGGCGGCATGCGCCGACGCCTGGACCTCGCCGCCGCGCTGGTCGTCCGCCCGCCGGTGATGTTCCTGGACGAGCCGACCACCGGCCTCGACCCGCGCAACCGGCTCGCGCTCTGGGAGGTCATCGAGACGCTGGTCGAGCAGGGCACCACGCTGCTGCTCACCACCCAGTACCTGGAGGAGGCCGACCGGCTCGCCCACGACATCGCGGTGGTCAACCACGGCCGGGTGATCGCCCGCGGCACCGCCGACCAGCTCAAGGCGCAGATCGGCGGCGAGCGGATCGTGGTCGTGGTGCACGAGCCGGGCCTGGTCGGCGACGCGGTCGCCGCGCTGTCCCGCTACGCGCTGAGCGAGCCGACGGTGGAGAAGAACACCCGCCGGATCACCGTACCGGTCAGCGGAGGCGCCCGGGTGCTCGCCGACGCGATCCGCGAACTCGACTCCCGCGGGATCGAGATGGACGACATCGGGCTGCGCCGCCCGACCCTGGACGACGTCTTCCTCACCCTCACCGGCCACGTCGCCGAGGAGCGGCCCGAGGAGGAGGACGGCGCCGACGCCAAGGCGCGCGGCCGGGGCAGGGGGAAGGGCGGCCCGGACGGCCCGGGCGGCCCGGGGCCGGACAAGCGGGCCGTCGCGGCCGGGAAGGAGAGCTGAGATGACCACCGCCACCGAGCACGCCATCGGACCGGCGATACCCAGGCAGCGCCGGGGGATCGCCGCCTCCCTGCACGACTCCTGGGTGGTCGCCAAGCGCAACCTGCGCCGGATGACCCGCATCCCGGAGATCGTGGTCTTCGGGCTGATGCAGCCGGTCATGTTCGTGCTGCTGTTCTCGTACGTGATGGGCGGGGCGATCAAGATCCCCGGCACCGACTCCAGCTCGGACACGTACATCCAGTACCTGATGGCCGGAATCTTCGCCCAGACCGTCACCTTCGCCGTCGCCGGCGCCTCGGCGGGCATCGCGGAGGACATGAGCAAGGGGCTGGTGGACCGGTTCCGCTCGCTGCCGATGGCCCGCTCCGCGGTGCTCGTCGGCCGCACCCTCGCGGACCTGTGCCAGACCGCGTTCACCCTGGTCGTGCTGGCGGTGGTCGCGCTGCTGGTCGGCTGGCGGATCCACGAGGGCGTGCTCAAGGCGCTCGGTGCCTTCGGCCTGCTGCTCCTGCTCGGCTACGCCTTCTCCTGGATCGGCGCGCTGATCGGCCTGTCGGTGCGCAGCCCCGAGGCGGCCACCTCGGCCGGGCTGATCTGGCTGTTCCCGCTGACCTTCGTGTCCAACGCCTTCGTGCCGGTCACCTCGATGCCGGGCTGGCTCCAGGGGATCGCGTACTGGAACCCGTTCAGCGCCACCGTGCAGGCCTGCCGGGTGCTGTTCGGCAACCAGGTCGGGCCGGTGGACAGCGCCTGGCCGATGCAGCACGCGGCGCTGGTGTCGGTGCTGTGGTCGATCGTGATCACCGCGGTGTTCTCCTGGCTGGCGGTGCGCAAGTACCGCTCCTCCACCGCCTGACCGGGCCCCGGGGCTGACCGGGCCTCTGGGTTGATCGGGCCCCGGAGCTGATCGGGTCCTCGGGCTGATCGGGGCCCGTGCCCGGCCCCGCCCGGAACGCCGGAGGGCGGCCGCGGAAGTCCCTGACTCCCGCGGCCGCCCCCGTGTCGTGGCGCGGCCGGATCAGCCGGCGTGCGGCACGACCTTGACGATCTTCACCATGGCCGGCTTGCCGTTCGGCAGCTCGTAGGTGGCCTCGTCACCGATCCGCTTGCCGTCGATCGCGCGGCCCAGCGGGGACTGCGGCGAGTAGACGTCCAGCTCGTCCGAGCCCGCGACCTCGCGGGAGGCGAGCAGGAACTCCATGAGGTCGTCCTCGTCGCCGTCGAAGGCGACCGTGACGACCATGCCCGGGGCCACCATGCCCGAGTCGGCCGGCGCCTCGCCGACCTTGGCGCGCTCCAGCAGCTGGGTGAGCTGACGGATCCGCAGCTCGTACTTGCCCTGCTCCTCCTTCGCCGCGTGGTAGCCGGCGTTCTCCTTGAGGTCCCCCTCCTCGCGCGCCGCCTCGATCTTCTGGGCGATCTCGATGCGCCAGGGCCCGGTCAGGTGGTCCAGCTCGGCCTTGAGCTGGTCGTAGCCGGCCTGAGTGAGCCAGGTCACGTTCTCACTGGTCTGGGTCACGGGTGCTCCTCGTAGGTGCTGGGGCTGTGCTGAGGGTGTGAGTCGTCAGCAGGGGTCGGTGGTGATATCGGTCTCAACTACAAAGCAACGCCCGCTCCCGTACCATCCGGTGCGGAAGGGGCGAAACCACGAGCCTAACAAGTCCTGCTGACAAGCGGGAGGGGCGTTTGCGCGCCATTGACGGCGGCGTTACGCCGAGGTGTACAGCAACCGGGTGCGGGACCCTCTACGGATGCCCGTTCTCCGGATCGAATATGCGCGCCGCCCCGGTCGGGGTGCGCTGTCCGGCCCGGGCGCGCCGCCCGCCCGGGGCGCGTTGCGCGCTCGGGGTGCGCTGTTCGATCGGGCTGCGCCACCCGGCGCGGGTGCGCTACTCGGCGGGGGCGCGCTACTTGGCGGGGGTGCGCTACTTGGCGGGGGTGCAGCCCAGCAGCTCGGCGGTGGTGCCGCGCGAGGTGGTGCGCAGGGTGACCACCGCGTCGTAGCTGGAGCCGGCCGCCGGGACGGGGAAGTCGGCCACCCCGACCACCCCGTGGTCGTCGCCCTGCGAGCGGACCGTGCAGCTGCCGGCCTGCCCGCTGCTCTTGCGCACGGTGAGGTGCAGCTGGACCTCGGAGTCGGAGAGCACCTCGAAGGTCGGCACCGAGCCGTTGATCTTCGACTCGCGCAGCATGTAGGAGCCGCCCAGCCAGGCGATCAGGCCCAGGCCCAGCACGCCGCAGACCGCGCCGATCACCTTCAGGCGGCGGTCCGAGTCGCGGTCGCCGCCACGGCCGTAGCGCCCCTCGGGCGGTGCGGTGGCGGTGGTGTCTGCACTCATCGGACTCCGTCCTCTCCTGGGGGAGGGGCCGCCCGGGGTGGTGCGGGGGAATGCGACGCTCCTCCAGTCCGTCACTATAGGAGGGGCACGCCCGCGGCCGGTCCGGCGGGGGCAGGGCTCGGCCGCGCCGGCGACGATCCGCGGCCCGGCCCCGCGGCGACGCGGTCCCGGAGTGAGCGGTTCGTACGGTGGGCAGACCCGGACTTCGCGGAACGCCCGACAAGTGTGGAAGGAACGCAAGGCGTTGACTGAGCAGTTGCGACTGATGGCGGTGCACGCCCACCCGGACGACGAGTCCAGCAAGGGCGCGGCCACCATGGCCATGTACGTCGAGCAGGGCGTGGACGTGCTGGTGGCCACCTGCACGGGGGGCGAGCGCGGGTCGGTCCTCAACCCCAAGCTCCAGGGGGACCCGTACATCGAGGAGAACATCCACGAGGTGCGCCGCAAGGAGATGGACGAGGCGCGGGCGATCCTCGGCGTCGACCAGGCCTGGCTGGGCTTCGTCGACTCCGGGCTGCCCGAGGGGGACCCGCTGCCCCCGCTGCCCGAGGGCTGCTTCGCCCTCCAGGACGTCGAGGCGGCGGCGGAGCCGCTGGTCCGGCTGATCCGCGAGTTCAAGCCGCAGGTCATCACGACCTACGACGAGAACGGCGGCTACCCGCACCCGGACCACATCATGACCCACAAGATCACCATGCTGGCCTTCGACGCCGCGGGTGACCCGGACGCCTACCCGGAGGCCGGCGAGCCCTGGCAGCCGCTGAAGCTGTACTACAACCACGGCTTCCCGATGGGCCGCATCCGGGCCCTGCACGAGTACCTCACTGAGCACGGCCACGAGTCGCCGTACGGCGAGTGGATCGAGGGCTGGGAGAAGAGCGGCCGCAAGGAGCGCGAGATCACCACCCGGGTCCGCTGCGGCGACTGGTTCGAGACCCGCGACCGCGCGCTGATCGCCCACGCGACCCAGATCGACCCGGACGGCCCGTGGTTCCGCGTCCCGCTGGAGGTCCAGCGCGAGGTCTGGCCCACCGAGGACTACGAGCTCGCCCGTACCCTGGTCGACGTCGACCTGCCGGAGGACGACCTGTTCGCCGGCCTGCGCACCCCCACACTGGCGGCCGAGGCCGCCGACACGCGCGACTGAACCACCCCCCGATGGCCCGGCTCCCCGTGAGCCGGGCCACCATAGAGATATGAGCGCCTCCGTGAACCTCGTCAATCTCGCCGCTGACCTCGCCGTCGACGACGCCAAGGTCACCCCCGGCCTCCTCGGCTTCGTCGTCTTCGCCGCCCTCGGCGTCGCGACGTGGTTCCTGGCCAAGTCGATGAACCGGCAGTTCAAGAAGGTCGACTTCGTCGAGGAGCCGGAGGGCCCGAAGGAGTGAGCCGTCGGCCGGTCCCCCGTGGGGGCCGGCCTTCTCCGGAACCGGCTGGGGCCCGTCTTCGGTGAGAGCCGTCCGCGGGCCCGCCTTCGGTGAAGCGTCCGCGGGCCCGCCTTCGGTGAAGCGTCCGCGGGGTCGGTCTTCGGCGAAGCCGTCCTGGCGGGCCGTCAGGCTTCGTAGGATCCCGAGCCATGACGTGGTCGTGGCACACCGTGGTGCGCAGGGCGGGGTACGGAACGGCGGCGGCGGGGGTGCTGGCGGCCGCGCTGGCCGGGTCGGGGGACCCGGGGCCGCTGATCGTCGGCTCCGGCGCGGTGGCGGTGGTGGCCGGGCTGTTCCCGGTGCTCTGGGCCCCGGGGCGGGTCGGCGCGGTGGGCCCCTCGGTGCTGGCCGCCTGCGCGGTGTCGCTGCTGGTGACGGCCGGCTACCGGGGGCCGGCGTCCGGCGGCATCGAGTTGTGGTGGCTGCTGGAGGCCGTCGCGCTGCTCGCACCGGTCGTCCCCGCGGTGCGCAGGCTGTCCCCGGCCGCCGCCTTCGGCCACGGCACGCTGCTGGTGGCGGCGGTGGCGCTGCTGCCGCTGCGGATCGCCCTCTGGGCCGAGCCGCCGGCCCCGCCCGTGGTGACCGTCAAACTCTGCCTGGGCTCGGCCCTGCTGGCCTGCGTGGTGGTCGGGGTCGGCCGCTACCTGCGCTCGATGGACAGCCGCGCGCGGGCGGCGGTGGTGGCCGAACGGCGGGCGCAGCGCCTGGACCTGGCCCGAGACCTGCACGACTTCGCCGCGCACGACGTCACCGGGGTGGTGGTGCTGGCCCAGGCCGCGCAGGTGCTGGCCCAGAAGGACCCGGGGCGGGTGGTCGAGCTGCTGGCGGGGATCGAGGCGGCCGGTCGGCAGGCACTGGTCACCATGGACCGGACCGTCCAGGTCTTCACGGCGGACGACGCCGATCCGGAGCCGCGCGGGTCCGGGGCGGTCGCGACGGCCGACCGGGGCGCGGGGCGGGCGGCGGCGGGGGGAGCCGGTGCGCGCAGTCTGCGCCGTGACCTGAGCGAACTGCCCGCGCTGGCCGAGCGGTTCACCCGCAGCGGCTCCGCGCGGGTGCGGCTGGAGGCCCCCGCGGAGGCCGAACTGGCGGCGGTGCCGGCGGCGATCAGCGGGCTCGGTTACCGGCTGGTGGTGGAGGCGCTGACGAACGTCCGACGGCACGCGCCCGGGGCCCGGGAGGTGGCGATCGAGGTCGGCCCGGACCGGTGCGGCGGGCGGCCGGCGTTGCGCGTCACGGTCACCGACGACGGGGTGCCGGACGGGGTCGGGGGCTCCGGCGGTGCAGACGGCGGCGTGGGTGGCACGGGCGGCGCGGGCGGTGTCGGCGTCGGGCTCGGCGGGGCCGAGCGGGAGGGCGGCGGCTTCGGCCTCGCGGGCCTGCGGGAGCGGGTGGAGGCGGCCGGCGGCGAGCTGGCGGTCGGGCCGGGGCCGGAGGGCGGCTGGCGGGTCGACGCGGTGCTGCCGACGGAGGGTGTGGCGGGCCTCGGGGGCTGACCGGGCGGGGTGGTTCCGTCGGGGGCCGTCCGGAGGGCTGATTCGAGCCCGCTGACGGGTCCATCCAGGCCATTCGGCACATCCGGAGGCGCCGATTTCGGCGTTCTCGACGATCAAATGGGCCGATCGGCCGATGGCGACGCGCCTCGCGGGCGGGCAAGGATGTCGGTGCGGCGATCAGGGTGCGGGGTTCCCCTGGGCCGTCCCGATGCATGAACCCCGATCGGGGGATCAGTCTGTGATTCGCATTGCGATGTCCGCCGAGGATCTGGCTCGTGTACGAATTGCTGGAAATGTCGACCAGGAGATGGAGGCGGTGCTGGCACTGGAGGCGTGGCGGAGCGGCGGGGAATTCTTCCGCCCCTGGCAGCGGGCCGTCCGCGGGCAATTGGCGCGGCAGCCCGTGCTGGCCGAGCGGCTGCGGCGCCTTTCGGGAGCCAACGGTGGTTTCCGGGACGTACTGCGGGTGTGGGCGAATGGCCGGATCGTGTCGTCCGGTCGCGGCGCCGAATCGGTGGTCCAGCGGGCCGACGTCGCGGCGGCGGTCCGCGAGTTCCACCGGGTGGCGCTGCAGCCCTGCTGGGCGGACGTCCGGTCCCGGCTGGAGGCGGAGCGGGACGCCCGCCGCCAGATCGCCGGCCGCGGCGGGGTGGACGCGCTGCTCGGCACGCTGCACCCGCGGATCCGCTGGACCGCCCCGGTGCTGGAGATCCCCGCCGAGCGGGACGTCGAACTCACCCTCGACGGGCGGGGGTTGCGGCTGGCCCCGTCGCTCTTCCTGCAGGGCGCCGGGGTGGTGCTCCGGCCCCGGCACGGGGAGCCCGAGGAGGCTCCGACGCTGCTCTTCGCGATGCGTCCCGACCGGATCGGCCTCCCCGTGCCGGTGGGGGCGCGGGAGGCGGCGGAGAGCGCGGGCCGGGGCGGGGAGGAGTCGCTGGCCGCCCTGGTCGGCCGGACCAGGGCCGCGGCCCTGCAGGCCCTGCTGGACGGCTGTACCACCGGCGAGTTGGCGGGGCGGCTCGGAGTGACGGCCTCGGCGGTCAGCCAGCACACCGCCGTGCTGAGGGCGTCCGGGCTGATCGACACCCGGCGCTGCGGCAACGGCGTGCTGCACACCGTCACCCCGCTGGGTCGGGCACTGCTGCGCGGCGAGGCCCCGTCGGGCGGGGAGGGGCGGCCCCTCGGCGGCGCGGCCCCGCGGTGGATCGGGGACCGTCGGCGGGCGCTGCGATGAGCGGCCGGTGCGGCCGGCGGCGGCTGAGCGGGCGGGCC
>NZ_JBHUAL010000173.1:0-20947 GCF_042789775.1 Kitasatospora sp. NPDC056800
GCCGACTTCCTGCGCGGCGAGGCTGGCCGTCCCCTGGTTACGGGGTGAGTCGCAGGTGGATCGCGAGGACGCCGAGCTGCTCCTTCTCGGGTGGGTAGATCTCGCGGCAGGCGGCGAGGAGTTCGGCCCGGCTCATCCCCTCGGAGCCGATCGACTCCGGGTCCTCGGTGTCGAGCATGGCGTCGAAGCTCGGGTACTCCGCGACGCCGGTGACCTGGGTGCGGCAGTGGGCGTCGCCGGATTCGAAGACGAGCGTCTGTCCCGGACGGATCCTGCGCATGCTCGGGTAGCCGACGCGTACCTCGATGGTCTTGGTGCCGGCGGCGATCAGGTCGAGGTAGGGGCGGCGGATCCGGATGACGCGTTCCTGGTCTGACATGGGGGCAGGTACTCCGCTTCTATGCCGGGGGAGGAGGGGGCGGGCGGCTAGCGCACCACGGGGATCGCCCCGGAGCGCCAGTCCGTCAGCCGCTTGCGGACGCTCGGCACCATCGCCAGCCCGTCCGTCTCGGCCGGGGTGAACCACGCGACCTCGTGGGACTCGTCGGACACCCGCAGCTCCCCGCCGACCGGGCGTCCGAGGAGGCAGACGGAGAACTCCTGGCGGACTTCGCCGTCGTCGTAGGCGAGGACGTGGCCCGGGTCGGTGTAGGTGCCGACGATCCCGGTGATCTCGACGTCGATGCCGGTCTCCTCGCGGGTCTCGCGGATGCCGCACCCGGCGATCGACTCGCCGATGTCCATCCGGCCGCCGGGCAGCGCCCACATCCCGTTGTCGGTGCGGCGCTGGAGCAGGACGCGGCCGGCGTCGTCGACCACGACCACGGACGCGGCCGGGACCAGCGAGTTCGCCTCGGGGGCGTTCGGGTCGTCCTCGTAGTCACGCCTGGGCACGGCCTGCCACCTCCGCAGTCGGGGCCGTCCGCATGTCATGCCCTTTCTCCCACAGTCCTCGACCCGTCAGGTGCGAGCCGCGGCCACCGCGTCCGTGTACAGCTCCGTCGTCAGGTCGTCGTCACCGCTCCCGAGGCCGTCCAGGGGGTGTCCTTGCCCCGTTAGGCTGCGGTCGTGACGATCAAGGCTGTGGTGTTCGACGTCGGGGAGTGCCTGGTCGACGAGACCCGGGAGTACGGTACCTGGGCCGACTGGTTGGGCGTGCCGAGGCACACGTTCGTGGCCCAGCTCGGCGCGGTGATCGCGCAGGGCCGGGACTACCGGGAGACGTTCCAGGTCTTCGCCCCCGGCTTCGACCTCTCGGAGGAGCGCGAGAAGCGGGCGGCCGTCGGCCGGCCGGAGACCTTCGGTGAGGAGGACCTCTACCCGGACGTCCGGGGCGCCTTCGCTCAACTCCGGGCGGATGGCCTGTGGTTGGCGATCGCCGGAAACCAGACCGTGCGGTCCGGGGCGATCCTCCGCCGACTGTTCACGGACGATGTCGACCTGATCGGCACCTCCGACGACTGGGGCGCGAGCAAGCCGGACCCCGCCTTCTTCGAGCGCGTCGCCGAGGCGGTGCCCGCCGAGCCGCACGAGATCCTGTACGTCGGTGACCGGCTCGACAACGACGTGCTCCCCGCCCGGGCGGCCGGGATGCGGACGGCGTTGATCCGGCGCGGCCCGTGGGGCTGGATCCAGCAGCACGACCCGGCCGCCGGGCAGGCGACGTTCCGGATCGACTCGCTGGCGGAACTCCCGGACCTGATCGCCAAGTTCAACGCCGCGGCGAGCTGAGCCGCCCCACCGAGACCATGAGGTACGAGTGAGCAGTGAGTGGACCGTCCACGGCAGCCGTCCCGTCTACACCAGCGCGTGGGTGCGGCTCGACCTGGTCGACGTCGAGCCGCGCGGAAGGGCCCGGTACGAGCACCACCTGGTGCGCTTCGCACCGGTCGCGGCCGTCGTCGTGGTCAACGACCGGGACGAGGTGCTGATGATGTGGCGGCACCGCTTCGCGACGGGCACCTGGAGCTGGGAGATTCCCAGCGGCATCGTCGAGGACGGGGAATCCCTCGAGGCCGCAGCGGTCCGCGAGGTGTTCGAGGAGACCGGCTGGCAGGTGGACGAGGTCGAGGCCCTTGCCTATGTCCAGCCCATCGGCGGCATGAGCAACGCCGAGCACCATGTGTTCCTCGCCCACGGTGCCACCTACGTCGCACCGCCGGTGGACACCCACGAGGCCGACCGGATCGAGTGGATCCCGATCTCCCGGATCCAGGGCATGATCGACCGGCGGGAGATCGTCGCAGGCGTCGCGGTCACCGGCCTGCTCCAGGTGCTCGCCCGGCGTCCCTAGATCGGCAGGGCCGGCATCTCGCGAAGAGCAACAGCCAGATGGCGGCGGGCCGCGCACGTCGGCGTAGCCGTCCAGCGGATCCCGCCGGGCTTCGGGGCCCGCGGCCCGCCGGAACGCGGTAGCTTCCCGGTGGTACCGCGGCCTCACGGACCGGGCAGGCGGGTGCGAGCGCGGGAGGGCTGCTGTGCTGGAGGAACGGGAGTCGATCGGCAAGCGGGTGCGGCGGGCGCGGCTGAGGTTGGGCATGACCCAGGCCGACCTGGCCGCCGCTACCGGAAGGACCCAGGGCTGGGTGTCGAAGGTCGAGAAGGGCACGATCGAGCTCGACCGGGCCGGCACCATCAACCAGATCGCGGCGGCGCTGCACTGCCACCCCAACGACCTCATCGAGAGGCCCTTCGTCGCGGGCAGGCCGTCGGAGAACCAGTGGCAGGTGTCGGCCGCCGCCATCCTGCGGGAGCTTCGCCGCTACGACCTCACGCCGGTCTTCGACGGCGCGCCCCGGCCGTCGGCGGAACTCTGGCGCGAGACGGAGCGCCTGCACCGGCTCCGGGACGCGGCCGCCAACGTGGCCATCCTGAAGGTGCTCCCGGACATGCTGCGCGAAGCGCGTGCGCTGGCCGAGGTGTCCACCGGCCGCGAACGCGAGGAGGCGTTCGCGGTCTACGCGATCGAGTGCAAGTTCGCGCACACCGCCGCGCACACGCTCGGCCACCCCGAGCTGATCGCCATGGCCTGCGAGCGGGCCGCCTGGTCGGCCCGGCTGTCCGGCGACCCGGTGATGGAGGCGGTCGCGGACTGGATGCGGGTGTGGGACATGTGGGCCACGGCGGACTGGGACGACGCCCTGGCACTGTCCGACAAGGCGCTTCGCCTCGTCGAGGATCGCTACCGCGCCAACGACCCCCTGGCCGTAAGGGCTTGGGGCGCCATGCACCTGCGCGCCGCCGTGTCCGCCGCCCGCGCCGGCCGGCGGACGGAGGCAGAGGACCGCATCCGGCACGCGTACGCGGCAGCCGAGTTGATGGACGGAAGCCGGGCCGAGCCCCCCTTCGACCGGCACTCGCTGACCTTCTCCAGTGGCAACGTCCAAGTCCACGCGGTGTCGGTCCAGTTGGAGATGGGCGACCACGCCAGGGCCCTGATCCTCAACGAGCGTGCCGACCCGGCGAAGGTCGCCGCCCTCCCGGCCTCCCGGCGGGGCCACCACCACATGGACCTGGCCCGCGCCTGGCTGTGGGACGGCAACCGCGACAAGGCGCTCCAGGCCCTGGAGGCGGCGGAGAAGACCGCCCCGCAACTCGTGCGCAACCACCCGATCGCCCGCGCCACCCTGCGCAGGATCGTCTACGCCGAGCGCTCGGCCACCCGCGAGAAGCTGCGCCACATGTCCGACCGCTTCCACCTGGACGGATAGGGCGGCCGGGCGGTACCAAACCCACGGCCGCACCCCCGAGCGCCGGGCAGTCCGCCGATCCGCCGTCACGTCGGCTGCTCGGCTGGGAGACCCAGTCGAGCAGCTGGCCGGCCGACCAGGTGCTACGGCATGCTCCGGAAGTAGTGCCGGCCGGGGAAGCCCTCGGTTCAGACGTCGCCGAACTCGCTCCTGGCTCCCGCGCAGGAAGTCGGCTCGGTCGACTTCCTGCGCGGCGAGGCCGGCCGTCCCCTGGTTACGGGGTGAGTCGGAGGTGGATCGCGAGGACGCCGAGCTGCTCCTTCTCAGGTGGGTAGATCTCGCGGCAGGCGGTGAGGAGTTCGGTCCGGCTCATTCCCTCGGAGCCGATCGCCTCCGGGGCCTCGGTGTCGAGCATGGCGTCGAAGCTCGGGTACTCCGTGACGCCGGTGACGAGGGTGTGGCAGTGGGCGTCGCCGGATTCGAAGACGAGGGTCTGTCCCGGACGGATCCTGCGCATGCTGGGGTAGCCGACGCGTACCTCGATGGTCTTGGTGCCGGCGGCGATCAGGTCGAGGTAGGGGCGGCGGATCCGGATGACGCGTTCCTGGTCGGGCACGGGATGGTGTTCCTCTTCTATGCCGTGGAAGGGAGGGGAAAGACGGCGAGGCGCTCATGCAGTTCGCCGACGGCACCATGACGGGGGTATCGGCGGGCGAGGTAGCCGGTGAGGTCGGTGGCGCGGGCGCGTACGGAGTCGACGACGCGCTCGGAATCCAGCGCCTGGTTGCCGAGGGCTACAGCGTTGTCGGGGTCGCCGAGCTGGGCGTGGGCGAGGGCCAGATCAATGCGGGCGATGGCCTCGCGGCTGGGCGAACGGGAAGCCGCCGGGGCGGACTCGTACACGGAGAGCGCGTGTTCTGCATGGCGACGGGCATCCTCGGCCTTGCCGAGCAGGATGCAGGCGGTGGCCGGGTAGGACGTGAGGGCATAGTCGGCGAGTGGCAGTGGGTCGAGGCCGAAACGGCGGGGGATCCGGGCGGGCAGGAACTGGTGGGCGTCCTGGGCGGCGCGCAGGGAGGACACGAAGCCCTCGGGATCGCCGTCTGCGGCCGAGGCGCGGGCGGCCTGGGCGTGGAGACGGACGGCGAGGGGGTGCGTGGCGGGTGCCTGGGTCAGGCCCTGACGAGCGGCAGCCAGTGCCCGATCAGGGCGGTGCTCGTAGAGGTTGATGGAGGCGGCGGCGTCCATGGCCCATCCGCACAGCTCACCGTGGCCGGCCTGCCTGCCGTGTACGAAGGCGTCGTTGGCGAAGGCGAGGCCTGCTCGAGGGCTACCGAGGTCATGGGCCAGCCAGGCAAGGAGTTCGGAGAGCCATCCTGCGTAGGCGAGGAGTTCGCGGCCCTGCTCGTGGGTGTGCTTCGCCTTCAACAGGGCGTCCACCTTGCGGCGGTAGTCGAGCGTTTCAGCGAACACCTGTTGCGGCGGCATCACGGAGTAGGCGTCGTTGAAGTCGGTGACCGCTAGCTCCAGGTGGTCGAGTGACCCGACGCCCAGTGAGCTGGCCTCAGCCTGACGCGTGAACTCCATGGCTTCGGCAGCAGCCTGGTCGAGAACCTGGGCGGCTGAGGTCGGGGCCGCGATCGTAAGACCCGTCAGCATGAGCGCGGTTCGACGCTTCGTGGCCGCCACCTCCTCCAGTTCCGCCCCCGCATGCGTGGAGGTGGTTCCTTCTGGGAGTGTCGCACCTTCCGGGCCGTCGGCTCGGAATGCCACGGGTGTGTAGTCGGCGGCCAAGCCCAGCTGGACGGGACTGGTCTGGAAGAGGCGGCAGAGCAGGTCCTGGTACTCAGGACTCGGCGCCTTGCCGGCCTCCCAGTCCTTCCAGGACCGTTCGGTGAGTCCGATCTTGCGTAGGCGTTCCCGGTCGACCAGGTCGTGAGCTTCCTGGACCGCCTCAGTGACAGGCCAGCCCACTGCCAGTCGGAAGGCCTTGAGGCGACGGTGCCCACAGTGCGCCTCGATCTCCTTGACGATCAGCTCGACCAAGTCGTACGGCACCTGTTCGGGGTTCCCGGCCTGACCGATCATCCGTTCTCTCATCCGGCGCCCGCACGCGGCTGCGTGCGGGCCACCTTGTGATGCTGCGGCGACAGTCATGGGAGACATTTCCTTGCGTGGTGATTCCTGTGCGTCGGTGCGGCGTCATGCATGTCCGGACTCATTTGCTGCTGGTTGGTCGAACCATGACCTCGTGCGATGGGTCTCTTCCTGCCGGAACCGGGCGATGGCCTCGCCCGATCGGGGCGGCGATCTCTCACTACCTGCGATCAAGCTGTAACGCCAGGCTACTGGGTGGCGCTGCATTGGGTGTACACAGCGTGATGTCGCGCCCCTTCTCGCATGTCCCCTCCCCGCTCCCTTCGAGGTCCACCATGCTCAAAGCCCGCCGGCCCCGCGCGTTCGTCGCGTGCCTCGACTCCCGCATCGAATCCACGCCCCTGGCGCGGTACTTGCTCCGTGCGTACCTCTCCGGGCTGCCGTCCGGTGACCGCTACGCCGACACGGCCGAGCTGCTCCTCGGGGAGCTGTTCGCCAATGCCGTCCAGCACTCCGACGGGCCGGACGACTGCCACATCGAGGTTCGCTTCGCCCTCGTCAACTCCCGGCTGCGGCTGGAGGTGCACGATGCCGGTAGCGGCCGTCCGTCCGTCCGTGTCGCCGCGCCCTCGGACGAGCGCGGGCGTGGGATGTTCCTCGTCAACGAGCTCGCGGAGCGCTGGGGTTGCTCCTCCCGGCCGGGTGGGATCGGCAAGTTCGTGTGGGTGCTCGTCGCCCCGATCCCCGCGCCCGTCCTCGTCAACGCCTGAGAGTCCGACTACTGATGAACCTCACAACCCTGGCGCGGCACGCCCTCTCCCGTGGCCGCACGCCCGCCGAGACGTACGCGCTCCTCGCCCGCCGTACCGGCAAGCCGCTCTCCTCCGCCCGCGCGGTGTGCCTCGCCCTCGACATCCCGCTCGCGGAGACCGGCCGCCGCCTGGACGAGTGCTACGACGTCCTGCTCTCGGACCCCCGGCCGGACTCCGAGACGGACACCGGCGAACTCCTCGAAGCCCTCGGGGTCTTCGACGTCCCCAAGTCGCTCACCGACGCCGAACTCGCCGTCGTCGACCTGTTCCTGGCCGCCGTCGATGCCATGGGCGGCATCCGCGCCGGCCACCAGCACGGCCTCACCCGCTGGTTCACCACCGGCAACCTGACCACCGCGTACCTCTCGCTCGCCGCCGCCCGGCCCATGCCTCGCACCGGCGATCCCGTCCGCTACTGGTCCACCCTCGTCGCCGCCGGCGAACTCCTCACCACCACCGCCCACTCCGAGATCCGCGTCAAGTACGCCCTCGCCCACTGCCGCACCCAAGCCACCCGCGCCTGACTCCCGCGCAGAGCGGCCGGATCGGCCGAGCGCGTCCGCTGCCGCAGGCCTGCGAGCAGGGCGAAGGGCAGCTCCGGGCGGAGTCGACAGAGGACACGAGGGCGCGAGGACAGGCTGAAGGCGGGTGCCGCCGTGGTCGG
The DNA here is from genome assembly GCF_042789775.1 of Kitasatospora sp. NPDC056800. Lineage (NCBI taxonomy): Bacteria > Bacillati > Actinomycetota > Actinomycetes > Kitasatosporales > Streptomycetaceae > Kitasatospora > Kitasatospora sp. NPDC056800. The sequence goes on from NZ_JBHUAL010000173.1 coordinate 7,263, forward strand.
CGGCACCCGCGGGGAAACCGGTGCGGGCCCTGGTCAGGCCTTGACGAGGGCGTAGGTGCCGGTGCCGTCGGCCTTGCCCATGCTGTACTGGCGCAGGGGCTGGCCGTCGGCGTTGCGGTCGTGGCCGACCATGTGGCCGGTGTACTTGTTCTGGACGCCGATCTTGTCGCTGCCGGGGACGTCGCGGTAGAAGTAGAACCGCTGCAGGTCGTCGACCTTGCAGTCGGCCTGTTGCAGGATGGTGCCCTCGGTGGCGGCGGTCGCCTCCGGGACGGCCAGGCACTTGTTGGTCGAGCGGTTGATCAGGATCTGCTCCGCGATGCCGTTCGCCGTCGGGCCGCTGCACAGCTGCCACTGGTCCTGGCCCTGCGGCCAGCCCTGGGCGGCGGGCCGCAGCTGGATGTTGTTGCTGCCCCAGTCCAGGAAGCCGGGCGCGGACCAGAACAGCGCGCGGTCGGGTGTGGTGATCTTGTAGTTGGCCGTGTCGCAGGTGAAGCCGGGCGGCGCGGTGGTGCCGGGGAATCCGGGCCAGTCCTGCTTGACTCCCGAAGCCTTGGCCGGAGCGGCCGGAGCAGCGGGAGCGGCCGCATCGGTGCGGAGCGAAGTGGTGCAGCCCAGGATGTCCTGCGCCCGGCGCATGATGCTGTTCGCCGGTACGGCGTCCTCGCAGCGCACCGCGCCCTCTTCCAGGGTGGTGAAGGTGGTGTAGCTGCCCCCGCCGGGGCCCTCGACCCACTTGGTGGCGTACGTGCCGTTGCCCGTGTCGACGCGGTTGCAGTTCAGGCTGCCGTACTGGCCGGTGACCTTCCGCGTTCCCTCGTACAGGGCGTAGTAGCCGGGCTTCTGGAAGTTCCAGGTGATCGACTTCGACTCGGTGCTGGTCGTGGAGGACTCCAGTTTGACGCTCAGCTTCGCGCTCGCCTCGACCTTGGCGAGGGTCGCGATCTCGAAGTTGCCCGTGATGGAGGCGTCGAGGCCGACCGAGACCGTCACCACCGACTGGGTGGTGGCCGTCACCGTCTGGGAGCCCGTCGCGCCGTCGGTGACGTACCAGCCCTTGAAGTGGGTGATCGTCGGGACGACCTGGAGGGACTTGATGAACGGGTAGCGCTTGCCGAGGTCCGCGGCCGTACAGGTGTCGCCGAGCGCGGGGTCCCCGGCCACGGCGGCGGCCGTCCGCGCCGGGGTGGCGGCCGCGGCCGGGGCCATCGCCGCCATGGTGCCGAGCGCGGAGGCCGCGGCGAGGGCGACCAGCCCCGCGCGCCGGCGTCCGGATGGGCGTGAGTGACGCATCGTTGTTCCCCCCTGGCGTCCGGACTCCGCGTCAGGACAGGCGGGAGCCCGGGTGGTGGTGTGGTCGGTGTGGTGGTGCCGGTCGCAAACGAACATAGCGGCGGGATTATTGACGGGACCATGCCAGAACAGGTCAACGGGCCGCCGGTCCGGGACGGGTCGGAATGGCCGGTTCCCCGATCGCGCGGGCGGCGCCCGCCCGCCACCACCGCGGTCGTGCGGTGCGGGACGCGGGCACGCCGGCCGGGCCGGGGACGGACGCGGCGGCCGGGCGGCCAGCCCTGATCCGACGCAGTGGCACATTCGCCCGCCGAAGGTGCACTTGCCTCCGATCCGGGGTCGGGCCGTCCCCGCCGGTGCGCCGGCGCCCCGGGGCGGAGGGATATCCGGTCACCCCGGCCTGGCCGATGTCCTCCCCTCCGCGCACCACGACGGCCCGGCACCCCGCGCTGCGGCGGGGTGCCGGGCCGAGGGGACGCCGGACGCCCCGCGCTACCTCCGGCCGCTGCTGCGGGTGCGGCGGGTGAGGGAGTCGAGGACGACGGCGGCCAGCAGCACGGCGCCGGTGATCATGTACTGGATGGCCTGGGCGGCGTGGACCATGTCCAGCCCGGTGGTGATGGACTGGATGACCAGGATGCCCAGTAGCGCCGACCAGGTCTTGCCGCGGCCGCCGAAGAGGCTGGTGCCGCCGATGACGGCCGCCGCGATCGCGCTCATCAGGACGTTGCCGCCGCCGAGTTGCTTGTCGGCGGAGCCCTGCTGGGAGGCGTAGAAGAGGCCGCCGAGGCCGGCCAGGAACGCGGAGAGGACGAACACGGAGATCCGGACCCGGGCGACGTTGACGCCCGCGCGCCGGGCCGCCTCGACGCCGCCGCCGACCGCGAAGACCTGCCGGCCGTAGCGGGTGCGGCGCAGCACGAAGTCGGTGGCGAGGACGGCGCCGAGCAGGACGACCAGGGACAGCGGCAGGCCGCGGTCCTGGTTGAGGGCGTAGGCGGTGGCCAGGGTGAGGACGGCCAGGGCGCCGGCCCGGATCGCGCTGTCGGAGGCCGGCGGGGCGGTGAGGCCGGCGGCGCGGCGGCGGCGGGCGGTGTGCAGGCGGGCGGCCAGGTAGAGGACGGGGGCGAGGAGTGCCAGGCCCCAGGCGTAGGCGATGTCGCCGTCGCCGAGGAAGGTGGTGTCCAGGCTCGCGACGACGCCGTCGTGGCGGTTGTTGACGGTGCCGGCGTCGCCGAGCACGTACTCCTGCAGGCCGCTCCAGGCCAGCATCCCGGCGAGGGTGACCACGAAGGCGGGTACCCCGACGCGGGCGAAGAACAGGCCGTGCAGGAGCCCCATGACGCAGGCCGCGCCGAGGGCGGCGGCGATGGCGAGCCACTCGTTCCAGCCCTGGCGCACGGCGAGCACCGCCGCGATCGCGGCGCTCGCGCCGGCCACCGAGCCGAGGGAGAGGTCGATCTCGCCGAGGATCAGCACGAACACGACGCCGACCGCGATCAGGCCGGGGCCGGCGATGAAGCGGGTGATGTTGGTGAGGTTGTCGGCCTGCAGGAAGTGGTGGGTGACGGACTGGAAGACGATCGCGATGACGACCAGGCCGACGACGACCGGCAGCGAGCCGAGCTCGCCGGAGCCCAGGCGGCGCCGGGCGGCCTGAGCGAGTCCCGCCCAGCCCTGCGCGGGCGGATGGAGCCGCGGATCGGCGGGCGAGGGGGTGGCGGGTGCGTCGGGGGTGCTCATACGGCCTCGGCCTCCTCGGCCTGCTCGGTGCGGCGGGCCCGGCGGCGGGCGTGGGCGTTGTCGGTGGCGCCGGTGATCGCGGCGACGATTTGCTCCTGGGTGGTGCCGGCCACCGGGAAGACCCCGTTGTTGCGGCCCAGGCGCAGCACGGCGACGGTGTCGGCCACCGCCCGTACGTCGGCCATGTTGTGGCTGACCAGCACGACCGCCAGGCCGCGCTCGCGCAGCCGCTCCACCAGGTCGAGGACCTGGGCGGTCTGCTCGACGCCGAGGGCCGCGGTGGGCTCGTCCAGCACCACCAGGGCCGGCTCGCCGACCAGGGCGCGGGCGATGGCCACCACCTGGCGCTGCCCGCCGGACAGCGCGGCCACCGGGGCGCGCACGTCGGGGATGCGGATGGCGAGGGTGTCCAGGAGGCGGCGGGCGTGCTGCTCCATGGCGACCTCGTCGAGCAGGGCGGGGCCGAGCAGGGCGCGGCGGCGCTTCTCGCGGCCGAGGAAGAGGTTGGCGATGACGTCGAGGTTGTCGCAGAGCGCGAGGTCCTGGTAGACGGTCGCGATGCCGAGGGCGGCGGCGTCCTGGGGGCGGGCCAGGCGGACCGGCTCGCCCTGCCAGGTGAGGGTACCCTCGTCCACGGGGTGGACGCCGGCGATGGTCTTGACGAGGGTGGACTTGCCGGCGCCGTTGTCGCCGACGAGGGCGAGCACCTCGCCGGCGTGGACGTCGAGGTCGACGTCGGTGAGGGCCTGGACGGCACCGAAGCGCTTGGAGACCGAGCGCAGCTGCAGGACGGGTGCGCCTGTCACGGGAACCACCTTGGGGGAGGGGCTACTTGAAGACCTGGTCGAAGGATGCTGGTGCGGGGCTGGCTATTTGAGGCTGGCCGCTTTGGTCCCGGCCGCCGGGGGCCGGGCTACTTGAGTCCGGCGGCGGCGCACGCGGCGGCGTAGTCGGCGGTGCAGATGTCGGAGGCCTTGTAGGTGCCGTCGGCCAGGACGGTGGAGGCGATGGTGTCCTTGGTGACGATCTTGGCGTCCAGCAGTTTGGTCGGGATGTTCTTGGCGGTGGCGCTGTCGACGCTCGCGGTGGCGATGGTCTTCACGTCCTTGCCCTGCAGCAGGGCGACGGCCAGTTCGGCGGCGGCCTCGGCCTGCGGGCGGTAGGCCTTGTAGATGGTGTACGCCTGGTCGCCGGCCACGATGCGCTGGATGGCGTCCAGGGAGGCGTCCTGGCCGCCGACGGGGACCTTGATGCCGGCGCCCTTGAGCTGGGTGATGATGGCGGCGGCCATGCCGTCGTTGGCGGAGTAGACGGCCTGGAAGCCGTTCTTGCCGAACTCGGTGACGGCGGCGGAGATCTTCTGTCCGGCGACGACGGGGTCCCACTGCCCGGACTGCTCGTAGACGACCTTCTTGACCTTGCCGTCGAGGACCTTGTGCGCGCCAGTCTTGAAGTCCGCGGCGTTCGGGTCGGCCTCGTCGCCGTCGATCATGACGATGTCGGCGTCGGCGGCCTGCGCGCCGAGCGCGTCCAGCAGGGCCCGGCCCTGGAGTTCGCCGACCTTCTCGTTGTCGAAGGAGGTGTACGCGGCGATCGGGCCGGCCGCCAGGCGGTCGTAGGCGATGACCTTGACGCCCTTGGCGGCGGCCTCCTGGACCCAGTCCTGGGTGGACTTGGCGTTGTACGGGTCCAGGACGATCACCTTGACGCCCTGGGCGAGCAGGGTGTCGAACTGCTGCTTCTGCTTGGCGGCGCTGCCCTCGGCGTTGTTGTACAGCACCTTGCACTGCGCGCACAGGGCCTTGACCTTGGCCTCGATGTACGGGCGGTCGAAGGACTCGTAGCGCACGGAGGAGGCGTTCTCGGGCAGCAGCAGGCCGATGGCGTTCGGGTCGCCGGCGGCGGAGGAGGAGTCGCCCTTGGCGCCGGCGGCCTTGCCGCAGGCGGCGGTCATGGACAGGGTCAGGACGAGGCCCACGGCGGAGACGAGGGCGCGGCGCAGTGCGGCGTTCATCGGATACCTCTCCCTGGGGGTCGCCGCGGCTTCGCGGCGGGGTGGGGGGAGTTAAACCTGGGCGCGTACATGACGTCAATAAGTAAAACCAGACTGCCGGGAATCCACCACTACTCGTTATGTTCGTGAACACGCCTCGGGGGGCGGGGGCACGCGACGCGGCAGTGCCCGCCGCTCCCCTCGCGCGGCGGGCACTGCCTGGTGGGAACTGAGTGACCGTCAGGGACGGTCGAGGGTGATCGAGTTGATCGGCCCCAGGTCGTAGTAGACGCCCTTCGGCGAGGAGAGGTCGTAGACGCAGTCGGCGCCGCCCGAACCGCGGCACAGGCGGGCGTGCGCGCCGCCGGTCTGGTTGTTGAGCACCCAGTGGTGGCCGTACTGGCCGCTCAGGTTGTGCGCGCCGTAGCTCCAGTAGACGTCGCTGGGGCTGACCGCCGGGTCCTGGTCCTGCGGGTAGACGCAGACCGCGCCCGACGGGCAGCCCGCCCATGCCCCGTCCGCGGCGCCGGCGCCGCCGGCCTCCACGGTGGTCAGGGCGGCGGCGGCCAGGGCCAGGGCGGCGACGGTACGGGTGATCCTGCGCATGGGTGGTTCTCCCTTGGCTGGTACGAGGACGGACGACCGTTGCGTCCGGTGCCCGTCAGCCTAGGAATCCGGTGCCCGCGGCGGTCCCTGACATCTGACAGGGGCGCGCCTCCTTGCCCCCCCGCCGTCGGAGTCGGAGCCGCAGTCGGAACCGGGGCCCGCCACGGAGCTACGGCAGCGGGAGCGAGGCCGCCCCGGCGACCAGCGCCGGCAGCTCCCGCATGTCCGCGAAGGTCCGGGTGCCGGGCCCCGCCAGCCACGCCTCGGGCGTCAGGCCGCCGTGGAAGCCGAGCGACCGCATCCCCGCCGCCCGCGCCGCCGCCACCCCGTACTTGCTGTCCTCGACCACCAGGCACGCCGCCGGCTCGACGCCCATCGTGGCGGCCGCGTGCAGGAACAGGTCCGGGGCGGGCTTGCCGCGCTCCACGTCCTCGGAGCTGAAGACCCGCCCGGCGAAACGCGGCAGCAGCCCGGTCCGCCCGAGCGTGGAGCGCAGCCGCGCATGGCTGCTGGAGGACGCCACGCAGTCCGCCATCCCGGCCCGCTCCAGGGCCGCCAGCGCCGCCACGACCCCCTCCACGGGGGCGAGTTCGGCGGCGAACACCTCGTCGTACAGGTGCTGGAAGCGCTTGTCCCAGCCCGGCTCCAGCGGCACGCTCGCGTGCGCCTCGATCTCGGCGGTCATGAACGCGTGCGAACGGCCCAGGAACCGCTCGACGATCTCCTCCTGCGACAGCGGCCACCCCACCTCCGCGACCACCCGCTCGTCCACCCGCACGGCCAGCCGCTCACTGTCGAGCAGCACACCGTCGCAGTCGAAGACCACCAGCTCCACGGGAAGGGACATGCCGCCACCCTACGGGGCGCCCGCGGCGGGGCGGCGGGCGCGTCCGCAGCCGGGGCGCCGGGGGCCCGGCGGGCTCAGTGCGGGTGGCCCAGGTACGGGAAAGCTGGCAGCAGGTCGGTGTGCGGGCCGATGTGGTCGCCGGGCACCTTGCCGTCGGTGAGCATCGTCAGCCGCGCCGAGGTGACGTCGTCGCTCAGCGTGCGACCGTTCGGGTAGCCGGCCGGGCGGGCGCGGTCGTAGCACAGGATGTCCGGCAGGACGATCCGCAGCTGGGCCTCGGCCGCGTCCGTGGTGTACCCGCCGAAGTGCTGCAGCTTCGCCGTCCACGGCTCCCGGTAGTTCTCCCAGTCGTCCACCGGATCCCCGGCGTTGTACGCCTCCTTGGCGTCCTCCTCGTTGAAGTACGCCGTCAGCGACGGGTGCGCACCCCGGTCCACCGACACCAGGTGCCCGTCCTTGCGCACGCTCACCCGCGCCCACACCCCGATCTCCGGCGCCGGCCCGAACTGCGCGTCCGGCGCCTCCAGCACGATCCCGAACACGTTCTTGTCCGCGCCCCAGTCCACCCCCGTCCACTGGAAGTCCTTCACAATCCCGTCCAGGTCCGCGAAGAACGGGTCGCTGCGCAGCCCCGCGCTGATCCGGTGCGCCCCCGCCTCCACCACCGCGGGCGTGCCCGTGAAGCTCACCGGCGCGTCCGCCACCAGCACCTCGCCGACCGCCTCCAGCCCGCGCGCCCCCTCGCCGGCGGCCCGCCGCACCGTCATGGTCTGCGCCCCGTCCCGCGGCTCGGAGAAGGTGAAGCTGTACGCGACGTCGGCCCGCCGGTCCCCGTCGGTGTCGATGTCGATCCGGTACACCGCCTGCGGGTGGAAGGCCTGCCCGCCGGACGGCGCGACCGGGTTGACGTTCATGATCAGCACCGTCCGGCCCGGCTCCGGCGCGGCGAAGGCGAACAGGTCGGTCAGGTCCAGGCGCGCGTCACCCTCGGGTGAGCGCAGGTTCGGTCCGCTGAGGTGGTGCGACAAGACGGCCTCCGGGGTCGGGCGGGTTGCGCGGGGACACCCCCCGACCCCCTCGGCCATTGCTAGCACGCCCGCCCGCCCCCGGCCCGCCCCGCTGCGCCACCCGGGCGGGCGCGGGCGGGGGCGGGGGTTCGGGTACGGGCGCGGGTACGGGCGGGGCGTCAGCTCGCGGGCAGCCGCGCGGTGAAGGGGTCCGCCCCGGTCCTGGCGTCCGGGGCGCCGTAGCCGAAGAGCCAGGTGGTGCCGTCCGGGCCGGTGGTGAACACGCCCGGTTGGGTGAAGGCGAACGGGGCGGGGGCCACCGCCCAGGAGGACCCGGTCCACCGCTGGACGGGGGAGTCTCCGCCGTAGCCCACGCCCCAGACCTCCGTGCCGCGCAGGGACAGCCCGAGGAAGTAGTGCGGGTCGGTGGCCGGCGGCGTGCGGGTGCCGTTCCAGGCGGTGCCGTCCCAGCGGGTGGCGAAGGCGTTCCGGAGGCCGGACTGGCTGTACCGGCCGGTGCCGCCGGCCAGCCACACCTCGGAGGGGCCCGCGACCAGCAGGTCGAGCACCCGCACGTCGAGGTTCGGGTACGACGGCGCGGCCACCTGGGACCAGGCGCTGCCGTCCCAGTGCACGACGAACGGCCGGTACAGCGCGCCGGAGGACGCCTGGTAGTCGCCGGCCGCCCAGACGTCGCCGGGCCCGGCGACCCGCACCGCGGTGAGCTGGGAGGTGCCGGGCGGCAGCGGGAGGGCGGCGCCCTCCCAGGACGAGCCGTTCCACCGCGCGGCGGCAGCGGACGAGCCGGCCCGGCCCACCGCCCAGACGGCGCTCCCGGCCCCGGCCACGGCGAAGCCGGAGAACGCGCCGCCGGCGGTGCCGGGCACCGTGCTCCGGCTCCAGCCCTGCCCGTCCCAGTGGACGGCCAGTCCGCTGTCGCCCACGGCCCACACGTCGGCCGGGCCGGCCGCGGTGGCGGCGTACAGCCGGCCGCTGGCCCCGGTGACCGCGCCCTCGACCTCCGTCCACCGGGCTCCGTCCCAGCTCCACACCGCGGGCACGTCGTACGGGACCGGCCCCCAGAAGGCGACCTGGTACCCGACGGCGAAGCCGGCCGCGGCGCCGGTCATCGCCAGGCCGCTGACGCCGAAGTCGTTCCGCAGCGGGAACGGCGTCACCTGCCACTGCGGCGTCGCCTGTTCCCGCGGTGCCGACCGCTCCCGGGCGGTGGCCGCCGCCGCCCCGGTGGGCGCCGCCGCGCCCCACGCGAGGGCGGGAACGGCGGCCGCGGCGGTCCGCAGCACGGACCTGCGGCTGATGCTCATGCCTCGTCTCCTCTTCCTGTCCCGTCGTCCTGTCCCGGCCGTGCGCTCTCGCCGGCTCACCGGCCATGCTGTCCGGGCGCGCTGACACCGTGCTGACCGACCGACCGGCCCGCGCCGTCCGGACGCCGGGGGTCACGTCCGCAGGCGGCCCGCCTCGTGGACCAGCGGTGGCGCCACCGCGTCCGCGGCGCGCTCGAACAGGGCGCCGCTGCGGCTGCCGGCCGCGGTGCGCACCCAACGCCAGCCCCGCGCGCGGTAGTAGGCGTGCAGGGCGGCGTTGTCGCTCCACACGTTCGCCCGCAGCAGGGTGGCGCCCGCCCGCGCGGCCCGCCAGGAGGCCCAGTCGCCCAGGCGGGTGCCGATGCCGTGCCCGGCGTACCGGCGGTCCACCGTGAAGGAGCTCACGTAGCGGGCCGGGAGGGCGAGTTCCTCACCGGTCCACAGCCGGGGGCTGCCGGTGGGGCGCAGCGTGAGGGTGGCGACGGCCTCGCCGTGCGGCGACAGCGCGGCGACCACGGTCAGGCCGAGGGCGATCAGCGCCAGGCCGCGCTGGGCGTCGTACGGGTCCGACCACTGGGCCGAGCCGTGCTCCAGGGCGATCCACGCGGCGGCCTCCGCGCGCAGGGCGGCCAGCCGGGGCAGGTCGGCGGGCACCGCGGTGCGGACGTACAGCGGGTCGGACCGCGGGTCGGGGCGCGGGTTCACCACGGCGCGCGGGGGGCGGCGGCGGAGGGACCCGCGGAGGCGGAGGGGACGGCGGCGGGCCCGGAAGGCCCGGGCAGGCCGTACGGTTCGAGGGGTTCGAGGACGAAGCCCGCGCGCAGCGCGTCCAGCAGCCTGCGTCCTGGCGCGGTGAGCGCGGTGCCGTCGGGGGTGGTCAGCGGATGCCGGGCGACGATCCGGGCGAGCGGCACCCCCGGGTGCAACACCATGCCGGGGGAGGGGAGTTGCAGCAGCACGCAGTCGTCGGGCCCGCACTCCAGCAGGCCGAACCCGGCACCGCAGTACCGCAGCCGCCCGTCCTTGAGCCGGTGCAGGCCGCCGGCGGGCGCCGCCGCCACCCGCACCGGGGCGCCGGTGTGCCGCACCACCAGCTGCACGGCGCCCGCCGCGTCCGTACGCGGCTCGCCGCCGGTGGCGTGGCCGTAGAGCTCCAGCACGTGCCGCAGCGCGGACGGCAGCGCCCGCTCGGCCAGCTCCAGCTCGCCCAGCAGCCAGGTCGAGCCCTGCATACGGCAGTTGAGCTCCAGCAGCAGCGGACGCTCGCCGTCCAGGACGAAGTCGGCGCCGAACAGGCCCCGGTAGCCGAGCGCGGCCAGCGCCTCGCCGACGCGCCGCGCCGCGGCGGCGGCCCGGGCCAGGGCGAGCGGCGCCAGCAGGGCGGGGGCCGCGAAGTCGCAGCCGGAGTAGGCGCCGAAGGGCGCGCCGACACCCTCGATACGGGTCAGCTGGACGGACGGGCGCAGCACCCGCACCGTGCTGTCCGCCGACACCAGCACGTGCACGTTGAGCGCGACGCCCTCGACGTAGCCGCTCACCAGCCAGGGCCCGCCGCCGACTTGGCGGATCGGCTGCAGGTCCGCCTCGTCGACGACCAGGTGGGTGCCCTTGCCGCTGGAGCCCACCGGCGTCTGCACCACGTAGGGGGAGCCGAAGCGGCGGCGCAGCTCCCGGTGGTCGAGCGCCGGGACCACCGCGTCCGCCGGGGTCGCGGCCCCCACCGACCGCAGCCACGCGCGCTGCGCCCGCTTGTCGCTCAGCATCGGCAGGGCCACGTGCGAGGGCGGCTCCAGCAGGCGGGTGCCGAGCGCGCCGAGTGCCGTGCGCCACTCGGGTTTCATCGCCGAGTAGGGCAGCAGCGCCAGCTCCCGGCCCCGCCAGCCGCCACCCGCCGCGCCCGCGCCCCCGTCCTCGTCCTCGTCCTCGTCCAGGGTGCCGGCGAGCGCGCGGAGCACCGTGTGGACCCCGGCCCCCGCCGGGGTGTGGTCGCGCACCCCCCGCTCCGGTTCCAGCGCGTGGAAGGAGGCCCCGAACTCGCCCGCCCAGCCCGTGTCCGGGCCCTCCACGCTCACCACCGCGGACAGGCAGCCGGTGCGCAGCAGCGGCAGCACGTTCAGGGGACGGGCACAGCACGACAGTCCGGGCAGGGCCCGCAGCCGGGCCACCGCTTCGTCACAGGATGTGATCACCCACGCGATTATGGAGAGCCCGGGACGGCGCTCGCCGCCACCGCACGCCCCGCCCCGCCCCGCACGAGGCACGCCCCGCCCCCACCCTCACCCGAACGAAGGAGCCCCCCGTGTTGACGGCCCGTCGGGCCCGCTGTCGGCACCCGGCAGTACCGTGCACGAATGAACAGCCGCACCGCCCCCGACCCGAACCGCCCCGCCGAACGCCCCGCCGAACACGCCGCCACCCGCACCGCCGCACCCACCTGGCGGGTCACCGAGACCGCCGGCCTGGAGACCTCCTGGATCGACCTCGGCCCCACCTCCCTGACCGCCCACGGCCGCGCCGCCGCCGCCGAGCCCGCCCCGTACTGGCTCGACTACCGGCTCGACACCGGCGACGGCTTCACCACCCGCCGCATGCACGTCACCGCCCGCACCCCCGACACCACCCGCACCCTCGACCTGCGCCGCGACGAGACCACCGGCCACTGGACCGTCGACGGCACCCCCCGACCCGACCTCGACGGCGCCCTCGACTGCGACCTCGGCCTGTCCCCGCTCACCAACACCCCGCCCGTGCTGCGCCACGGCCTCCACCTGGGCCCCGGCGAGCACCACTTCCTGATGGCCTGGATCCGCGTGCCCGAGCTGGTCGTCGTGCCCTCCCGCCAGACCTACACCCACCTGCGCCGCCACGAGGACGGCCGCGCCACCGTCCGCTACGCCTCCGGCGACTACCGGGCGGACCTGCTGCTGGACGCGGACGGCCTGGTCGCCGAGTACCCGGGCCTGGCCCACCGCATCGCCTGACGGGCCCGGGCCCCGGGGCCTGAGGCCGGGGGTGTTCAGACCGCGGTGCGCCCGCCGTCCACCGGCAGGAGGGCGCCGTGGACGAAGCCCGCCGCGTCGCCGGCCAGGAAGACGACCGCGGCGGCGATCTCCTCGGCCTCGGCGGGCCGGCCCGCCGGCGCCTCGGCCGCCATGTCGCTGAGGCCCTCGCCCATGACCGCCGTGCCCTCGGTACGGGTGGGCCCCGCGCCGACGGCGTTGACCCGCACACCGCGCGGCCCGTACTCGGCCGCCCAGGTGCGGGTCAGCAGGTTGACCGCCGCCTTGCTGGAGCCGTACAGGGACATGCCCGGCGCGCCGTGCGAGGCGGCCTGGGTGCTGATGTTGACGATCGCCCCGGCGCCGCGCGCGGCCATCGCCGGGGCCAGCTCGGCCACCAGGAAGTAGGGCGCCCGCACGTTGAGCGCGTAGACGGCGTCGAACTCCTCCTCGGTCGTCCCCTCGGTCGGCCCGAACGGGTAGACGCCGGCGTTGTTGACCAGGATGTCCACCCGGCCGCCGCCCAGCGCGGTGGCCGTACGGGCGAGGCGCCGCACCGCGGCGACGTCGCGCAGCTCGGCGGCGACGAAGTCGGCCCTGCCGCCGCCCGCCCGGATCGCGGCCACCACCGCCTCGCCGCGCGCCGCGTCGCGGCCCGCGACCAGCACGTGCGCGCCCTGCTCGGCCAGCGCGGTCGCGGTGGCCGAGCCGATGCCGCTCGTCGCGCCGGTCACCAGCGCGACCCTGCCCGCGAGGGAGGAGGAGATCATGACCACGGCCCTTCGGAGAACGGGGGTGCTTCGCAGCGGGGGCGGGCGCGCGCTCGGCGCCCGCCCCTCCAGCGAACCACGCCCGGCGGTGCGGCGCCCCGTCGTCCAGGCGGCGCGGTACGGGCGGACGCACCCGCCGCCGCACGGGAGCCCGCCCGCCGTCCGGGCGCCCCGGCCCCGGATTCCCCGGCCCCGGGGCTCAGGTGCCGTAGGCGTGCGGGAAGACGTCCACCGCCTCGGCGGCGACCTCCCGCACGTCCGCGTCCGGCCGGTGCTCCAGCGGCCCGGTCAGCGGGGCGAGGAGGTGCCCGGCGGCGGCGCGGTCGGGGCCGCGGGGGCGGGCCGTTCCGACCATCCCCGTGAAGGCCTCACGCGTACGAGTGAACGAGCTGGACCGGACGCCTTTCGACCACGTACAACTGCGCCCACAGGGCCTCCCGTTGAGCGATCCGCCACCCTCCGGCCCTGCCGCCCCACGCACCCCGAGGAGGGCCCGATGGCCGCCGAGATCACCTATGAGGAACTCGCCACCCTGGTCAGGACCCGCGCCGGCGTCCAGGTCACCGCCGAGGAACTCGCCGAACCGGGCCGCATGTTCCTCGACCTCGGCGTCGACTCGCTCGGCGTGCTGGGCGTCCTCGCCGACGTGGAGAACCGTTACGGCGTCTCCGTCGACAGCGCGGAGCTGCTCGGGCGTCCCGTCGCCGAGTTCCTCAAGGACGTCAACGCCCAGGTGGCGTCCGGCTCCTGAACGACCCGGAGCGGGGAGTCGGCCCCGCCGTCCGGGTACCGGCCCGTACGACTCGACCGCCTCGGCGGCGCCCGGTGTCGTGATCATGGAGAACGGCAGCAACTTCCAGCAGGTCCGGGACCCGCAGGGCGGCCAGTGCTACCCCGGCCTCGGCGCCGACACCGCCATCGCCAACCGGACCGGCGGCACCATCCTGCTCTTCCCCGACGGCAACTGTCAGGCGAGAATCCTCAACCCCCTGGGGCCGGGCGAGTTCCGGCCGGACGAGAACGTCGGCAGCTTCCTGGCCCTGGACTGACCTCGCGCCACCCCCGTCCGTCCTCCCGCCCTCCGGCCCGAACACCGGAGGGC
>NZ_JBHUAL010000174.1:0-9300 GCF_042789775.1 Kitasatospora sp. NPDC056800
GGGGCACATCCGCCCGGGGCCGCGCCGCCGGCTCAGCGCAGCGCGGCCGTCGCCTCGCGCAGCAGGCCCGCCACGATGCCGACCCCGTCACGGGTGAGCACCGACTCCGGGTGGAACTGGAGCCCCGCGAAGCCGTGCCCGCGCAGCGCGTGCACGTCGCCGGTGGCGGCGTCCCGGGAGACCTCGACGCCCTCGCCGAGGAGCCGCGCCGCGTCGGCCTCCGAGCAGCGCGCGGTGAAGGTGTTGTAGAAGCCGACCGTGCGCTTGGCGCCGAACAGGTCGATGCGCTCCTGCGCCCCCTGGTACGGGACGGCCTTGCGGCCCAGCGGGAGCCCGAGTTCGGCGGCCAGCAGCTGGTGGCTCAGGCAGACCGCGAGCAGCGGCGAGGTGCGGGCGCCGGAGCGGACGGCGGCCAGCGCGTCCGCGACGATCGGCCGCAGCAGCACCATCTTGGGGTCGTCGGCGAGCGCCGGGTCGCCCGGGCCGGGGCCGAGCACCAGCGCGCCCCGGTGCGCCGCGACCCGCTCGCGCAGCCCCGGCTCGTCGTAGCGGGCCACCGTCACCCGGTGGCCGAGCGAGCCGAGCAGGTGGGAGAGCATCGAGGTGAAGGTGTCCTCGCCGTCCACGACCAGGGTCGGCTCGGCCTCGGTGATCTCGGCCGGCTGCTGCATCCGCAGCCAGAACGGCGCGAGGTCGGCCCGGCGGGAGTCCAGGGCGGCCTGCACCCGGTGGTCGTCGGCGAGCCGGGGCCCGGTCGGGTGGGGCAGCCGGGTGGGCGCGGGCCGGGCGCCGATCGCGGTGAGCACCCCGGCGGCCTTGGCGTGGGTCTCGGCGACCTCGGACTCCGGGACGGAGTGGCGCACCAGGGTGGCGCCGACCCGGACGACCAGTCGGCCGGTGGCCGGGTCGATGTCGGCGGTGCGGATGCAGATCGGCGAGTCCAGCAGCTGCCCGCCGCTGGCGGCGCGGCCGATCAGGGCGAGCGCGCCGGAGTAGTAGCCGCGTCCGGTGGGCTCGTAGCGCTTGATCACCCGGGTGGCGTTCTCGACCGGGCTGCCGGTGACGGTGGCCGCGAACATCGTCTCGCGGAGCACGTCGCGGACGTCCAGCGAGGTGCGCCCGCGCAGCTCGTACTCGGTGTGGGCGAGGTGGGCCATCTCCTTGAGCCGGGGCCCGAGCACCTGGCCGCCGAGGTCGCCGACCGTGCACATCATCTTGAGCTCCTCGTCCACGACCATGGTGAGCTCCTCCAACTCCTTGGGGTCGTGCAGGAACTGGAGCAGCGAGTCGAGGTCGGAGCCGCCGGCCGGGTAGCGGTAGGTGCCGGAGATCGGGTTCATCACGACGGTGCCGCCGCTCTGCCGGACGTGCACCTCGGGGGAGGCGCCGACCAGCACCCGGTCGCCGGTGTGCACCAGGAAGGTCCAGTACGCGCCGCGCTCCTGCTCCAGCAGCCGCCGGAAGAGCGTCAGCGCGAGTTCGGGGGAGAAGTCCTCCATCGTCGCGTGGAAGTCGCGCCGGATGACGAAGTTGGCGCCCTCGCCGTTCCCGATCTCGTCCTGGATCACCCGGCGGACGATCGCGGCGTACGCGTCGTCGTCCACATCGAACCCGCCACCGGCAAGTGAGACCGGCAACTTCGGTAGGGCGTAGGTGAATTCGGCCAACGGCAGGGCGTGCTGCTCGGTCACCGAGAGGGCCTGGAGCGGGGTCTCGTCGTCGTGCGCCTCGAAGCCGCGCTCGCGGATCTGGCGGTACGGGACGAGCGCGAGCAGGTCGTGCACCGGGCCGCCGCCGGCCGGTGGGCCGCTGCGTACGGGCAGGTCGGCGAGGTGCTCGTAGCTGTCGACGGTGCCCAGCAGCACCTCGACGGTGTCCGGGCTGAGCCGGGGCGTGCGGCGGTGCAGCAGGGCGAACGCGGGGGCATCGGGGCCGGTGAGACGGGCGAGCAGGTCGACAGCGGTGGTCACGGGAACGGCTTCCTTCCGGGTGGACTGGTGAGAGGCGGTGCAAGGTCCGCTCCCGGAGGGCCGTCTGCTCAGACGCCGACGGCCGCCCCGAGGGGCGGCCGTCGTGTTCGTCTAGGAACGCGCCAGTTGTGGGCCACCCTGGGGGGAGGCCCACCACCAGGAGTGGCTGTGGGGCGCGTGCATGGTTCGAGACTAGCGGATGCGTCGGGGCGGGTGAGGGGCATCACGTCTTTGTCCGAGATGTGTCTCATTCCTCGGGCAATAGGCACGAGTCACTCCTGCCACCCCGTAGCCTTGGCGGTGTGACCGCTACGACTGAGACATCGAGGGCTGCCCACTCCTGGCAGTCCCTGCCCGCGGCGCAGCAGCCTGAATGGCCGGACCAAGAGGCTCTGCGCAAGACCCTTGCCGAGCTCGCGTCCTATCCGCCGCTCGTCTTCGCCGGCGAGTGCGACCAGCTGCGCGCCCGGCTCGGAGCCGTGGCGCGCGGGGAGGCCTTCCTCCTCCAGGGCGGTGACTGTGCCGAGGCCTTCGACGGCGTTTCGGCGGAGCACATCCGCAACAAGCTGAAGACGCTGCTCCAGATGGCCGCCGTACTGACGTACGCGGCCTCGGTGCCGGTGGTGAAGGTCGGCCGCATCGCCGGCCAGTACTCCAAGCCGCGCTCCAAGTCGACCGAGACCCGCGACGGCGTGACCCTGCCGGTCTACCGGGGCGACTCGGTGAACGGCTTCGAGTTCACCCCCGAGTCCCGCATCCCGAACCCCGAGCGCCTGAAGCGGATGTACAACGCGTCCGCCGCGACGCTCAACCTGGTGCGTGCCTTCACCACCGGTGGCTACGCGGACCTGCGCCAGGTGCACGCCTGGAACCAGGACTTCGTCCGCAACTCGCCGGCCGGCCAGCGCTACGAGCAGCTCGCCCGGGAGATCGACAACGCCCTGGCGTTCATGAGCGCCTGCGGCGTGGTGCCGGAGGAGTTCAAGGCGGTCGAGTTCTTCTCCTCGCACGAGGCGCTGGTCCTGGACTACGAGACCGCGCTGACCCGCGTGGACTCGCGCACCGGCGAGCTGTACGACGTCTCCGGCCACATGGTGTGGATCGGCGAGCGCACCCGGCAGCTGGACCACGCGCACATCGAGTTCGCCTCGAAGATCCGCAACCCGATCGGCGTCAAGCTCGGCCCGACCACCTCGGTCGACGACGCGCTCGCCCTGATCGAGAAGCTGGACCCGGAGCGCGAGCCCGGCCGCCTGACCTTCATCACCCGGATGGGCGCGGGCAAGATCCGCGAGCACCTGCCCACCCTGGTGGAGAAGGTCACCGCCTCCGGCGCCCGGCCGGTGTGGATCTGCGACCCGATGCACGGCAACACCTTCGAGGCCTCCAGCGGGCACAAGACCCGCCGCTTCGACGACGTCCTGGACGAGGTCAAGGGCTTCTTCGAGGTGCACCGCGCGCTCGGCACCCACCCGGGCGGCATCCACGTGGAGCTGACCGGCGACGACGTCACCGAGTGCGTCGGCGGCGGCGACGAGGTCCTGGTGGACGACCTGCACCAGCGCTACGAGACGGCCTGCGACCCGCGCCTCAACCGCAGCCAGTCGCTGGACCTGGCGTTCCTGGTGGCGGAGATGTACCGCGGCCAGTAGGCCCGGTGCCCGTCCGATGTGACGAAGGCCCCTCCGGATTCGGTGTCCCCGAGCCCGGAGGGGCTTTTTCGTACCCGTTTCGCCGGGTAAGGTAAGCCTCAGTGAACTAAGGCTGACCTTAGTCAAGATCCACTCCGCTTCACTCCCGGGAGAGACCGCGATGTACGTGTGCATGTGCCATGCGGTCACCGAGGACCAGGTGAAGAAGGCGATCGACGGCGGTGCCAACACCCCGCGCCAGATAGCGAAGGGCTGCCGGGCCGGCACCGACTGCGGGTCCTGCGTGCGGCGCATCCAGGCGCTGCTCGGCGAGCACGGCGCCCGCCCCTGCCCGACCGCCCGGCTGGCGGCGAAGCTCGGCCTCGCGGACCCGGAGGACCCGGCGGTGCCGTCCGCTCCGGCCCCGGAGGTCGCCCCGGTGGTCCCGCTGCGGGTGACCCGGGCGAACCGGGCGGCCTGACCGGCCCGAGCGGGCCGCGGCCTCAGGACTCCGGCTGCTCGATCACGGTGGCGAGGTAGAGCGCCTCGCCGAGCTTCTCCAGCAGCTCCAGCTGGGTGTCGAGGTAGTCGATGTGGTGCTCCTCGTCGGCCAGGATGTCCTCGAAGATGTTCGCCGAGGTGACGTCGTTCTTGGCCCGCATCACCACGATCCCGCGCTTGAGCCGGTCGATCGCCTCGACCTCGATCTGGCGGTCCGCCTCGAACATCTCCTTGACCGTCTGGCCGATCCGGACGTGGAACAGCCGCTGGTAGTTGGGCAGC
The DNA here is from genome assembly GCF_042789775.1 of Kitasatospora sp. NPDC056800. Classification (NCBI taxonomy): domain Bacteria; kingdom Bacillati; phylum Actinomycetota; class Actinomycetes; order Kitasatosporales; family Streptomycetaceae; genus Kitasatospora; species Kitasatospora sp. NPDC056800. The sequence continues at coordinate 4,385 of NZ_JBHUAL010000174.1, forward strand.
CCCTCCAGGAACAGGATCCGGTCGGTGAGCGTCTCGGCGTGCTTCATCTCGTCGAATGACTCGTGCCGGGTGTACTTGGCGAGCTTCGTCCAGCCGAAGTTCTCCTGCATCTTGGCGTGCAGGAAGTACTGGTTGATCGCGGTCAGCTCGGCGGTGAGCTGCTCGTTGAGGAACTCGATGACCTCGGGATCGCCCTGCATGGTGATGCCTCCTGCACTCGTGCTGCCGTGTGTCCTGCGCTGAGTCCTGCGTGAAGTCCTGCGGTGGGTCCGGTACTGAGTCCTGCGCTGCGCATCCTGGCACCGCTTTGGGAGGAAATTCCAGTAAGTTCACACTCACTAGGACATGTGTCGGAATATCCGATTCATGGTGAAACGTGCTGGTGGGCGGCCGACCGCTGGGCCGTACGGGCAGGGGCGCGGATCCGCGCAAAGGGGCGCGCGCCGAGGCTCGTCCGCCGTCTGTCACCATGGATCCATGGGTCAGTCGAAACACGAACCGCTTCCGCCGTCTGACCCGAGGCTCCCCCCGGGACAGCGCGCGCAGCGCGGCTGGCCCGCCCTGCACTACGGGCCGGTGCCCCGCTTCAAGCCGCTGACCTGGGACCTCCAGGTGTTCGGCGCCACCGCCTCGGCGGAGAAGCACAGCTGGGACTTCGAGGCCTTCAGCGCCCTGCCGCGCAGCACCGTCGTCGGGGACCTGCACTGCGTGACCAAGTTCTCGGTGCTCGGCAACGAGTGGACGGGCGTGTCGGCCGCCGCCGTGCTCGACCTGGTGCCCCCGGCGCCGGGCGTCACCCACGTCATGGTCTGGGCCGAGTACGGCTACAGCGCCAACCTGCGCCTCGCCGACTTCGCCGACCCGCGCACGCTGCTCGCCACCCACCGCAACGGCGAGGCGCTCACCGCCGAACACGGCTTCCCGGTCCGGCTGGTGGTGCCGCGGCTGTACGCCTGGAAGGGCCCCAAGTGGGTGCGCGCGGTCGAGTACATGCGGGCCGACCGGCGCGGCTTCTGGGAGGAGCGCGGCTACCACAACCTCGCCGACCCCTGGGGCGAGCAGCGCTACTCCTACCAGGAGGAGCCCGGCGACGGGCCGCTGCGCTGAGCCCGCCCGGGGCCTAGAACAGCGAGAACTTGACGGTCACCACGCTGCGCTGCGGGCGCCGCTCGCCCGCCGCCGGGCTCTGGCCGGAGGAGGTGACCGCGCCGAACACGTCCCAGCCGCTGGTCTGCATGGTGAAGCCCGCGGCCTGGAGCGCCTTCTGCGCCTCGTCCTTGCCCATCCCGGTGACGTTCGGGACCGGCACCATGCCCTTGCTGACCACCAGCGACACCGCGCTGTTCTCCTGCAGCAGCTGCCCGGCCGCCGGCGAGCTGCTGATCACCGAGCCCTCGGGCACCGTGTCGTCGTAGGTCTCGGTCACGCCGCCCCTGGTCAGCTGGGCGCCGGCCAGGGCCGTGGCGGCGTCGGCGGCGCTCTTCCCGGTGAGGTCCGGCACCGCGATCCGCTTGGGGCCCTTGGAGAGGGTGACGGTGACGCTGTCGCTCTTGCGGGTGCGCGCGCCCACCCCGGGGTCGGTGGCGATCACCTGACCGGACGGGACGGACTCGCTGAACACCTCGACGAACCTGCCGTGCAGGCCCTCCTTGTCCAGGACCCGCTGCGCCTCCGCCCGGTCCTTGCCGAGCACGCCCGGCACCGAGCCGTACAGCCCCTCGGAGATCCCGTAGGTGACGCCGCCGATCGCCAGCACCAGCGCGGCCAGCGCGGCCGTCCAGACCAGCGTCCGGCGGGGGAGGCGGCGCAGCGGGCCCGGCCGGGACCGGCGCCGGTGCACCGGGGTCGGCTCGTCGTACGGGCGCGGCTCGGCGAGCAGCTCGTCCATCAGCTCCGGCGGCATGTCCAGCACGCTGGTGCGCTCCGTCGGCGGGGCCTCGGCGGGCCGCGGCAGCGGCTGGATCACCGAGGTCGGCTCGCTGGTCGGGTAGCGCGGGCTGGGGCGGGTGGAGGCCGGCGGCTCGGCGTCCAGCGCGGCGGGGGCGAGGGTGCGGCGCACCCGCTGGAGGGCGGCGAGCAGCTCGACCGCGTCGTACGGGCGGGCGCCGGCGGACCGGGCGCAGGCGGCGGCCACTATCGCGTCCAGCTCGGGGCCGACGGCGGGGGCGACCAGCGAGGGGGCCGGGACGTCCTCGTGCAGGTGCTTGTACATGACCTGGACGGGGTTGTCGCCGGTGTGCGGGCGGCGGCCGGTGAGCATCTCGTACAGCAGGATGCCGGACGCGTAGACGTCCACCCGCTGGTCGGTGGGGGCGTCCGGGAGGATCTGCTCGGGGGCCAGGTAGGAGACGGTGCCCATGACCGTGCCGCCGGTCGCGGTGGTGGTCGAGGTGGGCGCGCCGTCGGCGCTGCCGAGCACCCGGACCAGGCCGAAGTCGGCGACCTTGACCAGGCCGCCCTCGGTGATCAGCACGTTCTCGGGCTTGACGTCGCGGTGGACCAGCCCGGCCCGGTGGGCGGCGCCGAGCGCGGCGAGCACCGGCTCCAGCACGTCCAGCGCGGCCCGGACGGACAGCGCGCCGCGGTCGCGCAGCAGGTCGCGCAGGGTGCGGCCGGGCACGTACTCCATGGCGAGGAAGACGTGGCCGCCGTCCGCGCCCTGGTCGAAGACGTTGACCACGTTGGGGTGGGTGAGCCTGGCGACCGCCTTGGCCTCGCGGATGAAGCGGGCGGTGAAGCCCTCGTCACCGGCCAGCGAGGGGTGCATCACCTTGAGCGCGACCACCCGGTCCAGCCGGGTGTCGGTGCCCCGGTAGACGGTGGACATCCCGCCGGTCGCGATCCGCTGCTCGACCCGGTACCGGTTGTCGAGCAGGGCGCCGATCAGGGGGTCGTGCAGTGCCATGTCCACTCGGAGAGTCTAGGGTGCGGGACCGCCCGGTCCCGGCGGACACCGCCTCCGGGACCGGCTTGTGACATGCGCGACGGTTCAGAACGCCGGGTGCTCGCGGGTGTCCAGGTCGGCCCGGCCGGCCATCGCGGAGGAGGCCTCGGCGTGGAAGCGGCGCGGGATCCGGCCGGCCCGGTGGGCGAGCCGGCCCGCCTCGGCGGCGTGCCGCATCGCCTCGGCCATCAGCACCGGGTCCTGAGCCCTGGTCACCGCGGAGGCGAGCATCACCGCGGCGCAGCCCAGCTCCATCGCCAGCGCCACGTCGGAGGCGGTGCCGGCGCCCGCGTCCAGGATCACCGGGACGCCCGCGCCCTCCACGATCAGCTGGAAGTTGTGCGGGTTGCGGATGCCCAGGCCCGAACCGATCGGCGAGCCCAGCGGCATGATGGCCGCGCAGCCGACGTCCTCCAGCTTGCGGGCCAGCACCGGGTCGTCGTTGGTGTACGGCAGGACGGTGAAGCCGTCGTCGACCAGCGTCTCGGCGGCGTCCAGCAGCTCGATCGGGTCGGGCAGCAGGGTGCGCTCGTCGGCGATCACCTCCAGCTTGACCCAGTCGGTGCCGAGCGCCTCGCGGGCCAGCCGGGCGGTCAGCACGGCCTCGCCGGCGGTGAAGCAGCCGGCCGTGTTGGGCAGCACCCGGATGCCGTTGCGGGTCAGCACGTCCAGGACGGAGCCCTGGGTGGTGGCGTCGACCCGGCGCATCGCGACGGTGGTCAGCTCGGTGCCGGAGGCGAGCAGCGCGCGCTCCAGGACCTCCAGGCTGGGGGCGCCGCCGGTGCCCATGATCAGCCGGGAGGAGAAGGCCGTCCCGGCGATGGTCAGCAGATCGTCGGCCATGGTTCAGCCTCCCTGGACGGCGGTGAGGATCTCGATCCGGTCGCCGGTGCCCAGTGCCGTCCCGGGCCACGAACCGCGCGGCACCACGGCCTCGTTGAGCGCGGCGGCGACACCGGTGTTGGCGGCGCTGACGGAGGCCACCAGCTCGGCGAGGGTGGTCGTGGCGGGCACCCGGCGGGGCTCGCCGTTGACGGTCAGGGCGATCTCGGCCGGGGCGTCCTCGTGCACGGCGTTCTCGTCTGGGGCGTGCTCGTTCGGGGCGTTCTCGGTCAGGGCGATCTCGGTCATGCGGAGGCCTTCGCGACGGGGGATTCGGAGGAGAACCGGGTGGGGGTGAACGGCCGTGCGAGCTCGGGGACTTCACCGGTGACCAGGTACTCGGAGACCAGGTCGGCGGTCACCGGGGTGAGCAGCACGCCGTTGCGGTAGTGGCCGGTGGAGGCGACCAGCCCGGGCAGCGGGGTCGGGCCCAGCAGCGGGGCGTTGTCCGGCGAGCCGGGGCGCAGCCCGGCGGAGGTCTCGCGCAGCGGGAGTTCGGTGATCCCCGGGACCAACTCGTGGGCGTCCCGCAGGAGTTCGTACACCCCGCCGGCGGTGACGGTGGTGTCGTAGCCCTGCTCCTCGGTGGTCGCGCCGACGACCAGTTCGCCGTTCTCCCGGGGGACCAGGTACAGGTGCCGGCCGCGGACCACGGCGCGGACGTTGCGGGAGAGGAACGGCCGGTAGGCCTCCGGCACGTGCAGCCGCAGCACCTGCCCCTTCACCGGGCGGATCGCGGGCAGCACCCCCTCGGGCAGACCGGGCAGCCGGTGGCTGTGCGGGCCGGCGGCGAGCACGACCTGGTCGGCGGTCACCGTCTCGTCGGTGCTCAGCCGGGCGCCGGTCGCGCGGCCGTCCTCGACCAGCAGCTCGACGGCCTCGGCGCGGTGCAGCAGGACGCCCGCGCGCCCGCAGGCGGCGACCAGGGCGGTGAGCAGGCGCCGGGGGTCCACCTGGTGGTCGTCCGCGGGGGGGGGGGGCCCCGGGTGTGCGCCGCCCGGGCCCCCGACCGGACGGGCCTCGCGTGTGGGACCGCGAGCCGGATGCCTTGGAGTGATAGAGAAGTGCAGGTGCGGCTGGGAGTGGTCCC
>NZ_JBHUAL010000174.1:9310-20799 GCF_042789775.1 Kitasatospora sp. NPDC056800
CGTCCGCGGCGTGCAGGGCGCCGCGGACGGCGGGGGCCAGCATCGGCTCCAGCCTGCGGGCCTCCCGGCCGGTCAGCCAGGTCGAGTCCAGGCCCAGCCGCTGGTGGAAGGCGTACAGCTCGCGCAGTTCCTCGCGGTCGTCGGAGTCCAGCGCGACGGCGATCGTGCCGCAGCGGCGGTAGCCGGTGTCCAGGCCGCCGCTCGCCTCGGAGAGCTCGGCGGCGAAGGTCTCGTACCGCTCGTTCGAGGCCATCCCGAGGCGCAGTAGCGGCTCCTCGCCGTACTGGAGCTCGGTGACCGGGGCGAGCATCCCGGCCGCGACCCCGGCGGCCCCGCCGCCGTGGGCGGGGTCGACCACGATCACGTTCCGCGCCCCGCGCCGCGCGGTGCGCCAGGCGACGGCGAGGCCGATGACGCCCCCGCCGATCACCAGCACGTCGGCATGGGTGCCTGATGGCAAGCGTGACAAGGCTGCTCTTCTCCCTTCGCCGGTATGACCCGGATCAGGTTCGGACGGTCGCAGGCCGTGTCAGCCCGCCTCTCAGCCCGGTCCGCCGGGCTCCCGTGTGGTCCTCCCACCTTAACGCCGGGGGTCGGCCCGGCCGAAGGCCCGTACGCGGGGCGGACGGCCCGGAGGCCGCCGCGTCGCGCTGAGTACAGTGGCGGGCGTGGCAGAGCTGAGCGGAACGGATCGGGTGGTCGTCGTCGGAGCCGGGCTGGCCGGGGCGCAGTGCGCCCTCAAGCTGCGGCAGGGCGGCCGGCAGGGGCGGATCACGCTGGTCGGCGAGGAGCCGCACGCGCCGTACGACCGGCCTCCGCTCTCCAAGGACGTGCTGCTCGGCAAGGCCGACTCCACCGCCCTGGACATCGACTACGGGCAGCTCGGCATCGAGCTGCTCACCGGCCGCCGCGCCACCGGCCTCACCCCCGGCGTGCTGCACACTGACGGCGGCGACCTCCCGTACGGCTCGCTGGTGATCGCCACCGGCGCCGTGCCGCGCGCCCTGCCCGGCGCCGAGCGGGCGCACCTGCTGCACACCCTGGACGACGCCCTGGCGCTGCGCGCGCTGCTGCGCCCCGGGCTGCGGCTGGTGCTGGTCGGCGCGGGCTGGATCGGCGCCGAGGTGTCCACCGCGGCCCGCGCGGCGGGCTGCGAGGTGACGGTGGTCGAGGCCGGTCCGGCGCCGCTGCCCGGCGCGCTGCCGACGGAGCTCGGCTCGGCGATGGCCGCCTGGTACGCCGAGGCCGGGGTCGAGCTGCGCTGCGGGGTCGGCGTGGCCGCCGTCGAGCCCGGCGCGGTGCTGCTGGCGGACGGCTCGCACCTGCCCGCCGACGAGGTGGTGGTCGGCATCGGGGCCCGCCCCGCGACCGGCTGGCTGGCCGGCTCCGGGGTCGAGCTGGACGCGACCGGCGCCGTCGTCGTGGACGGGCGGCTGCGCACCTCGGTGCCCGGCGTCTTCGCGGCCGGCGACTGCGTCAGCTACCCCTCGGCCCGGGCCGGCGCCCGGCTGGCCGTCCAGCACTGGGACCACGCGCTGCGGTCCGGCGAGGCGGTGGCCGCCGCCGTCCTGGGCGCGGACGCGCCGGCCTACGACCCGGTGCCGTACTTCTGGTCCGAGCAGTTCGGGCGGATGGTCCAGTACGCCGGCCGGCACGCCGAGGGCGACCAGCTGGTCCGGCGCGGCGACCCGCGGGGCGCCGACTGGTCGGTGCTCTGGCTGCGCGACGGCGTGCCGAGCGCGCTGCTGACCGTGGACCGGCCGCGCGACCTGGCCCAGGGGCGGCGGCTGATCGAGCGCGGCACCGCGCTGGACCCGGCCCGGGCGGCCGACCCCGCGGTACCGCTGAAGGCGGCCGTCGCGGGGTAGGCGCGGGGCAGGTCTGGTGCGCGGTGGGCCGCGGAGGTGGCAGTCTGGTGGCGTGAGTGAGATCGAAAGCAAGATTGAATCCCTGGTCACCGACTGGATGTACCTGCCCGACATCTCGGAGCAGTGGGGGGTCCGGGTCACCGAGGTGCGTGACCTGGTCAAGAACGGCGGCCTGATCGCCGTCCGGCGCGGCCCCAACAAGTCGCTGCAGGTCCCGGCCGCGTTCATCGACGGCCCGGGCCTGGTCAAGCACCTGTCCGGCACCCTGACCGTCCTGCGGGACTGCGGGTACAACGACGCGGAGATCCTGGAGTGGCTCTTCACCGAGGACCCGTCGCTGCCCGGCAGCCCGATCCAGGCGCTGCGGGAGAACCGCGGCACCGAGGTGAAGCGCCGCGCCCAGGCGATGCTGATCTGATGGCGGCGGACACGCCGCGCGCCGGGCTCGCCGACGCCCGGCTGTACCTGTGCACCGACGCCCGCCGGGAGCAGGGCGACCTCGCCGAGTTCCTGGACGCGGCGCTGGCGGGCGGGGTGGACATCGTCCAGCTGCGCGACAAGGGCCTGGAGGCCAGGCAGGAGCTGGAGGCCCTGGAGGTCTTCGCCGACGCCTGCCGCCGGCACGGCAAGCTGCTGGCCGTCAACGACCGCGCCGACGTCGCCCACGCGGCCCGGCCGGACGTGCTGCACCTCGGCCAGGACGACCTGCCGGTGCCGGCCGCCCGGGCGATCCTCGGCGAGGACGTGCTGATCGGCCGCTCCTGCCACGCCGAGTCCGAGGTGGACGCGGCGATCGCCGAGCCCGGGGTGGACTACTTCTGCACCGGCCCGGTCTGGCCGACCCCGACCAAGCCGGGCCGCCCGGCCCCGGGCCTCGGCCTGGTCTCGTACGCGGCGAAGCAGGACACCGACCGGCCGTGGTTCGCGATCGGCGGGATCGACCTCGGCAACCTGGACGAGGTGCTCGCCGCCGGTGCCCGCCGGGTCGTCGTGGTGCGGGCCATCACGGCCGCGGCGGACCCCCGGGCGGCCGCCGCCGAGCTGTCCCGCCGGGTGCGCGCCGCGCTCTGAGCGGCGTCCCGGGTCTCGGTGGGACCCCGCAGGACCGGCCCGGGGCCGTCGCCGCCCGTCAGTGCGTTCAGTACTTGCGGACGGTGGCGGCCTCGGCCAGTGCCAGCAGCACCGTACGGGCCCGCTCGTCGGCGAGCGGCGCCGCCGCCAGCGCGGCCAGCGACTGCCGCATCAGCTCCTCGATCCGGCGCTCCACCAGCTCCGGCGCCCCGCTGCGGGCGACCAGCCCGCGCAGCTCGGCGACCTCCGGGGCCGCCAGGTCCGGCGCGCCCAGCCGCTCGTCCAGGTGCCGGGCGTCGGCGGCCGGCAGGCCCCGCATCGCGTGCGCGACCAGCAGGGTGCGCTTGCCCTCGCGCAGGTCGTCCCCGGCCGGCTTGCCGGTGACCGCCGGGTCCCCGAAGACGCCGAGCAGGTCGTCGCGCAGCTGGAAGGCCTCGCCCAGCGGCAGCCCGAACGCCCCGTACGCCTCGACCAGCTCCGGCCCGGCGCCGGCCAGCAGCGCGCCCACCTGGAGCGGCCGCTCGATGGTGTACTTCGCGGACTTGTAGTGCAGGACGGTCTGCGCCCGCTCCAGCGCGCCCTCGTCCGTCGAGTCGCCGGCCACCGGCTCCAGCACGTCCAGGTACTGGCCGAGCATGACCTCGGTGCGCATCAGGTCGAACACCGGCTTGGCGGCGAGCACGGCGGCGGGCTCCAGGCCGGAGCGCAGGAACAGCTCGTCGCACCAGATCAGCAGCAGGTCGCCGAGCAGCACCGCGGCGGAGGCGCCGTACTGCTCGCGGTCGCCGCGCCAGCCGCTGTCGCGGTGCAGCGCCTCGAAGCGGCGGTGGACCGAGGGCAGGCCGCGGCGGGTGTCGCTGCGGTCCATCAGGTCGTCGTGGACGAGGGCGCTGGCCTGGAGCAGCTCCAGGGCGGCGGCCGCGTTGGCGATCGCGTCGCCGGTCGCGCCCGCGGCCGGGCCGCCGGCGCCGCGCCAGCCCCAGTAGCAGAAGCCCGGGCGCAGCCGCTTGCCGCCGTCCAGCAGGAAGTCGCGCAGCGCGTCGGCGGCGGGGGCCAGCTGGGGCGAGATCTTGTCGAGGAGCACGGACTGGCCGTCCATGAACGCGGCGAGCGCCGCGTTGACACGGGTGCGGACGTCCTCCACGTCCATGGGGTTGGCCGCACTGCCGGCCGCGTTGCCGGCCGCGTTGCCGGCCGCACTGGTGGCCGCACTGAGGGCCGAACCGGGGCTGGCCGGCCGGGTGCTGGACGAGGTCACGATGGGGCTCCGCTGGTTCTCTGGGGTGCAGCAAGCGTAGCGGTGCGGCCGGGAACGGCTGTGCGAGCGGCTCGGCCCGGGGTGCGGGGGAGGGGAGGCGGAGCCGTTCCGGGGCGAAACGGAACGTCTTCCATCAGTTGTCTCAATAGATGGAATACGGTTGTCCGGCCCCTTCGAACGCCGGATAGCCTGCCAGCATGGCACTCGGAATCGCTTCCACGAGAACGGATCGCGCACTGACGGTGCGCGAACTCCTGGCGGCCGGCAAGCGCTCCTTCTCCTTCGAATTCATGCCGCCCCGCACCGAGGCCGGCGAGCAGAAGCTCTGGGACGCCATCCGCCGGCTCGAACCGCTCGACCCCAACTTCGTCTGCATGACGTACGGCGCCGGCGGCTCCTCGCGCGAGCGCACCGTCAACATGGTCGGCCGGATCGCCACCGAGACCACCCTGACCCCGGTCGCCCACCTCACCGCGGTGGACCACTCGATCGCGGAGCTGCGCAACATCATCGGCCAGTACGCCGACCAGGGCGTGCGCAACGTCCTCGCGGTCCGGGGCGACCCGCCCGGCGACCCGATGGGCGAGTGGGTCAAGCACCCCGAGGGCGTCACCTACGCGTACGAGCTGGTGGAGCTGATCAAGGGGATCGGCGACTTCTGCGTCGGCGTCGCGGCCTCCCCGAACATGCACCCGCGCTCGACCGACTGGGACGAGGACATCCGGCACTTCGTGGCGAAGATCCGCTCCGGGGCCGACTACGCGATCACCCAGATGTTCTTCGAGGTGGACGACTACCTGCGGCTGCGCGACCGGGTGGCGGCCGCCGGCTGCGAGACGCCGATCATCCCGGAGATCATGCCGGTCACCAACGCCAAGCAGCTGGAGCGCTTCCCGCAGCTCAGCGGCTCGGCCTTCCCCGTCGACCTGGAGGCCCGTCTGCGGGCGGCCATCGACGACCCGGCGGCGCTGCGGGCCATCGGCATGGAGCACGCCACCGCGATGGCCGAGCGCCTGCTCGCCGAGGGCGCGCCGGGTCTGCACTTCATCACGCTGAACCACTCGACGGCGACGCTGGAGATCTACCAGAACCTGGGACTGCACCAGCGCTGAGCGGGCGCTGCGGGGGCCTGCTCCCGCCGCGCCGACGCCGGGTGTTCACGAGCCCGTCACCGTACCGACGGTGGCGGGCTCGGTCGTGTGCGGCCGGTGCCCGGGCGGCGGGAACGCGATGCGGTACCCCGGCCGTTGAACCGGTACAGTCGCCGCACACGCGCGGCGCACACGCGCGGGTACGCGACTGGAGGTAGCGGGGCGGATGGGCATCGGATACCTGCTGCTGTACGTCGCGTTGGCGGTGGTGGCGCTCTGGCTGGTCGCGGAGGTGCTGCTGCAGAACCGGGCACCGCTGCACTGGCGGGTCCTGGCCCTGGCCGGCTTCCTGGGCGTGGCCGCCGGGATGGTCCTCGGCTCGGTCGTGGTGATCGGGGCCGGCGCCGCGCTGTTCGCGGTCGGACAGGCCTTCGTCACCCTCTCGGTCAAGCGCGGCCACCAGACCGGCTGGTCCCTGCGGAAGCCCGACGGCAGCCTGCCCGGCCCGCTCGCCAAGGTGCCGCTGCTCGGCGCCCTCACCGGCGGCGCCGCCGCGGTGGCGGCCGCCGCGGTCGCCCGCAAGCGGGTCGGCGAGGTCAGCCCCGTCGAGGAGACCCCGGCCCCCGCGCCGCTGCCCACCCCGCTGCCCTCCCCGGCGCCCGACGAGGTGCCGGAGGTCGAGCAGACCGCCGCCTTCGAGATGCAGGAGCTCGCCCAGGACGGCGTCTACGCCCCCGGGTACTACGAGCAGCAGCAGCCGCAGGTCCAGCAGCAGCCCCAGGACCCGTACGCCCCCGCCTACCAGGCCGGCTACGACCAGCAGCAGTGGCAGACCCAGCAGCAGCCCGCCTACGCCTACGACCAGCAGCAGACCTACGGCGGCTACCCCCAGCAGCAGCCCGACCCGTACGGCGGCTACCAGCAGCAGCACCAGCAGCAGGACCCGTACGCGGGCTACCCGCAGCAGCCGCAGCACCAGCAGGCCTGGGACCAGACCGCCCAGCAGCAGCCCCAGCAGTGGCAGCCCCAGCCCGACCCGCACACCCAGGGCATCCCGCAGCAGCCGATGTACGACCAGAACCACGGCTACCAGCAGCAGAACACCTGGCACCAGCAGGGCTGACCGGCCCGACCGGGCCGTTACGCCGGGCCGATCAGGCCGGCGGTGATGCAGGCCGACATGCCGACGCGGGCGAGGCCGCCGCCGGGGTGGGCGTTGCCGCCGATCAGGTAGAGGCCGGGGACGGGGGACTCGTTGGCGGCCTTCAGCCAGGAGCCCGCGGAGCCGGCCAGGGCCGGGCGGGCGACCGCGCCGAACAGCGCGCCGGTCTCCCGGCGGGTGTCCTCCGGGGTGCGCACGACCCGCCACAGGATCCGCTCGCGCAGGCCCAGGCCGGCCGCGTCCACGTGGGCGAGCAGCCGGTCGGCGTAGCGGTCGGCGAACCCGGGGACGGTCCAGTCGACCTCGTCCTGGGCCGGGACGGTCGCGGTCAGCACCACGCTCTCGTGGTCGTCGTCGGGCCGCAGCGCCGGGTCGTCCGGGCGCAGCACCTGGACGGTGGGGCGCTCGCAGGGCGGCGCCGAGAGCGTCAGGGCGTTCGCCTCGGCGGCGGGGTCGGCCGCGTGGACGACCGTGCGGTGCGGGGTGCCCTCGGGCCGGGGGCCGCGCAGGGCGAGCAGCACGCTGAAGCGGCCGGGCACCTCCACCGGCTCCCACTCCCCGGGCGGCAGCCCCGGCCACTCGGCCAGGCCGTGGCGGTAGAAGGCGTCGGTGTCCATCGCGGAGACCACCAGGTCCGCGTCGATCCGGCCGTCCGCCGTCTCGACCCCGGTCGCCCGGCCGCCCTCGACGACCACCCGGGTGACCGGGGTGTCGAAGCGGAACGCGACCTTGCGCAGCTCGCAGCGCCGGTACACCGCGTCCGCGAGGGCCCGCAGCCCGCCCCGGACGTACCAGACGCCGAAGGACTGCTCCATGTACGGCAGGACGGTGGCCCCGGCGGGTGCCATGGCCGAGGTGAAGCCGTGCCGCAGCGCGGGCTCGAACAGCAGGGCGGTCAGGCCGGGGTGGCCGTCGAGCTCGCGCGCGGCCACGTGCTCCAGGGACCACGGCTGGGCGCGGCGCAGCCGGGCCAGGCCGGTGCGCGGCGGGACGGGGTACGGGTCGGTGCCGACCAGGGCCCGGTCGGCCGGGGACAGCACGCCGCGCTCGGCCGGCAGCGGCTCCTCCAGCAACGGGCGGCGGGTGGCCTCCCAGACCGTCCGGCCGTGGTTCATCACCGCGCTCCAGCGGGCGCCGGAGCCGGCCCCGAAGGCGGCGTCCAGCGCCTGGCTGACGCCGCCGCGGGAGGCGTTCGGCAGGGTGACGGCGGTGCCGTCGGGGAACACGTGCCGGCTCTCCGGGTCGACCGGGGCCAGCTCGACCAGCTGCTCCAGGGGCTCCTTGCCGGTCTTCAGCGCGAGGTCGCGGTAGACCGCCGGGAGGGTGAGCAGGCCGGGCCCGGTGTCGAAGGCGAAGCCCTCGCGCTCGTACCGCCCGACCATGCCCCCGTAGGTGCCGCCCGCCTCGCAGACCGTCACCCGGTGGCCGAGGGTCGCCAGCCGGGAGGCCGCCGCGAGCCCGCTCATTCCTGCGCCGATGACGACGATCTTTGCCATGGCACCTGATCCTAGGACCAGTCTCAGGCGCTCCCCGCCGCCGCCCGGGCGGCCCGGCGTTCGCGGCGGCGGGCCCGGAAGGCGCGGATCCGGCTGACCGCCAGCCAGACCAGCAGCAGCCCGGCGGCCAGGACCACGGCGGCGACCGAGGCGGCCAGCCAGGGGTGGAAGATCGCCAGGGTGATCAGGCCGGCCACCGAGAGGTCCTCGGCCATGCTGACCACGATGTTGCTGGCCGGTTCGGGGGAGGTGTTGACGGCCATCCGCAGCGAGGCCTTCACCAGGTGGCTGACCAGGGCCGAGGCGCCGCCCATCGCGCCGGCCGCGACCTCGCTCAGCGAGCCGGGGTCGTTGCCCGCGATCAGCACGCCGACGGTGGCGCCGGCGACCGGCCGGATCACCGTGTGCACGACGTCCCAGACGCTGTCCACGTACGGGATCTTGTCGGCCACCGCCTCCAGCGCGAACAGCACCGCGGCCACGACCAGCACGTCGGTGCGCTCCAGCGCCTGCGGCACCGAGTCCGCGTCGGCGAACCTGCCCAGCAGGCCGAGCAGCAGCACCACCGCGTAGGCGTTGATGCCGCTGGCCAGTCCGCTGGTGAAGATCAGCGGCAGGACCGTCATCGCGTCCCCCTCCTCGTCATCGCGTCCCCTGGTCGTCCGGCGGGCCGGTACCGCCCGGCCCCGCCGTACCGTACCCGGCACCCGGGACGCCGTGGACGCACCCGCCGGTTCCGGCGGCCGGCCGGACCGGGACGGGCCGGGGCGCACTGAGTACAAATACTCAGATCCGCGGTTGAGTACGTCAGCGGATGGCCCCCGACCTGCGGAGACGGGAGAGTGGTGGCACCCGGGAGGGCGGCGCGTCGGGCGCCGGGCCCGCCCGGGTGGCGGATCCGTCCGTCCCCCGGCCGAACCGGCCCGGGGAGGCGGCGGACGGACCGCCACGGGGCTGGTCACGGTCCCCGCACCGCCGACACGGGGCGGCGGAGCGGGCCGGGGGGAGACCGGCCGCGAGGGGGGAGCTCGCCACCGCCGACCACGGGGGAGCGGCGGAGCGACGGCACGGCGGCGGCGCGGAACCGGGGGAGGACCGCGCCCGCCGCCGCTACGCCTTTTCCGGACGCCCTTCCGGAGCCGCCCGGGGCGCGGCTGGCCCGGCCGGATTGTCAGTGGTGCCGTTCACGATGGAGGGGCACGGACCACCCGGTCCGCGCGCTGCCTCGGAACGGGGGAGACCATGACCGTCAGCCGTCCTGAGCCCGTCACCGCCCGCCTCCACTCCGCCGCCCCGCCGCAGCTCCCGGGCCCGTCCGCCGGGCGCCCCGCCGGAGCCGACGTCCACCCCGTGCTGCGCCGGGTCGCCGCGCCGCCGGCCGCCCTCGACCTGCTCGCCGACGCCCACCGCACCCTCACCCGGGCCCGCGCCCTGGAGGACCCGCTGGAGCGCTACGCCACCGCCCACCTGGCCGCGCTGCGCACGGTGGCGGCCGTCCTGGCGGTGCGCGGCCGCCCGGAGAAGAGCCCGCGCCGGCGCAAGGCCATCCGCAGCGCCTGGGAGGTGCTGCCCGAGGTGGCCCCGGAGCTCGCCGAGTGGGCGGTCTACTACGGTGCCGGCGCCCGCCGCCGGGCCGCCGCCGAGGCCGGGATCAGGGGCGCCGCCTCGGCCCGCGACGCCGACGACCTGGTCCGCAACTCCGCCCTCTTCCTGCGCCTGGTCGAGCGCCTGCTCGGCCTGCACGCCGCGCCGCCCCCGCCCCGGCTCCCGTCGGACGGCGTCGTGGGCCCGGCAAGGATCCCTGGGACAGGCTCTAAGGTGGAGGCAACCTGATCGAACTGCACGTGCCAAGGAGTCCCACCTTGTACCCGACGCGTCCCCGCAGTGCCCTGCGTACCGCCGTGGTGTGGGAGGTGGTCCGGGCGGCCCTGGAGAAGCGGTCGGCCGAGCTGGACCAGCCGGTGCTCGACGTCGTCGACACCGGCGGCGGCACCGGGAACTTCGCGGTGCCGGTCGCCAAGCTCGGCCACCGCGTCACCGTGGTCGACCCGAGCCCGGACGCCCTGTTCGCCCTGGAGCGCCGGGCCGCCGAGGCCGGTGTGACGGACCTGGTGCGCGCTGTCCAGGGCGACACCCAGACCCTGCCCGAGCTGGTCGCCCCCGGCAGCGTGGACGCGGTGCTCTGCCACGGCGTGCTGGAGGTCGTGGACGACCCGGCCGAGGCGCTCGGCAGCCTGGCGGGCGCCCTGCGCAAGGGCGGCGTGGTCAGCCTGCTGGCGGCCAACCGCAATGGCGCCGTGCTGGCCCGCGCGCTGGCCGGCCACTTCACCGAGGCCCGCACCGTGCTGTCCGCCGCCGACGGCCGCTGGGGCGAGCAGGACCCGATGCCGCGCCGCTTCACCGGCGAGGAGCTGGGCCGGCTGGCCGAGGCCGCGGGCCTGCGGGTGCAGTCGGTGCACGGCGTACGGGTCTTCTCCGACCTCGTCCCCGGCGTGCTGGTGGACACCGAGCCGGGCGCGCTGGACGCGCTGCTGAAGCTGGAGGAGGCCGCCGCCGCGCAGCCCGCCTTCCACGCCGTGGCGACCCAGCTGCACCTGCTGGCCACCCTGGCCTGAGGCGCCCCTCCCGGCCCGCGCGCCCCTTCACGCGCGCCTCCGCCGTCGTACGGTTTTTTTTGCCCGCCGTACGGCGGTGGTTCGCGCCCCGGAGGCCCGCCGGTTCCCGCGCCGTGACCCCTCGGTGGCCCGCCCGTTTCCGGGCCCGGCGGCGGCCGGGCGGTGCCGCCCGGCGGCAAACCTCCCCAGGTCCGGGACGATTCCATCCGATCGGGCACTTGTCCGGGGCGTGGCGCGTTGACTCCGATGCGGCCGTCCCCGCTCGAAGTGGCCCGTCCCACGCGGCGCAGACCACCCCGTAACGGGCCCACGGACCGTATGATCTGGGTAAAGCCGGAAAGCATGACAGCCGGACGCGTGGGGCATATGGACGACACGGGCCGGGTCCCCCGCACGGGCGTCCGACCGTGTGCCCCAAGGCTGATTGGACTTGCCTCCCCGACCGGGGTGGGCGGACCGGTCGCACCCGCGACCGACGAGTAGGAGGACTCCGTGCCGCTCTCGGAGCACGAGCAGCGACTGCTCGACCAGATGGAGCGAGCGCTGTATGCCGAAGATCCCAAATTCGCGTCTGCGCTTGAGGGAACCGGGCTGCGCACCTACACCCGTCGGCGGGTCTACCTGGCCGTCGCCGGCTTCGTGGTGGGCATCGGCCTGCTGATGGGCGGCATGGTCGTACCGGATCAGATCTGGGTCAGCGTCGTGGGCTTCCTGGTGATGCTCGGGTGCGCGGTGTTCGCCGTGACCGGCTGGCGCCGCGGTCCCGCGGGCCAGGGCGCCGGAGCCCGTCCGGCCGCCGCCCCGCGCCGCAAGGCCGGGATGATGGACCGGGTGGAGCAGCGCTGGCAGCGCCGCCGGGACGAGCAGACCGGCGGGTTCTGAGCCGCTCGGCCGATACGTACGAAGCCGGGGCGGGCAGTCGATCGAC
>NZ_JBHUAL010000175.1:0-20541 GCF_042789775.1 Kitasatospora sp. NPDC056800
CCCTGCCTGAGCGGGGAGCGGCCGGGCCCGGTCCGTCGTGCGAGCGGTCAGAGGCGCTCGGGGACCGGGTTGCCGACGGCCTCGATGGCGCGGCGGACCGGGACCTTGAGCAGGACGGCGAAGCCGATGACGAAGAAGACCAGCAGCGAGATGATCGCCGAGCGGTAGCTGCCGGTGAGCTGGTAGGCGAGGCCGAAGACGAGCGGGCCCATCCAGCTGGTGCCGCGGTCGCTGACCTTGTAGAAGCTGAAGTACTCGGCCTCCCGGCCCGGCGGTATGAGGTGGGAGAAGAGGGAGCGGGAGAGCGCCTGGCTGCCGCCGAGCACCAGGCCGATCATGCAGGCCAGGGCGTAGAACCAGGCGGGCTGGTGGGCGGGCATGAAGTAGCCGAGGGCCAGGGTGACGACCCAGCCGACCAGGGAGCCGAGGATGGTCCGCTTGGCGCCGTACCGGTGGGCGATCCGGCCGAGCAGCAGGGCGCCGCCGATCGCCACGACCTGGACCAGCAGCACGGCGGTGACCAGCGAGGTCTGCTCCATGCCGAGTTCCTCGCTGCCGTAGAGCGAGGCCTGGGAGACGACGGTCTGGATGCCGTCGTTGTAGCAGAGGAAGGCCGCGAGGTAGAGCAGGGTGAGCGGGTGCTCGCGCATCCGGCGCAGGGTGCGGCCGAGTTCGCGCAGGCTGCCGGTGGCGGGCTTGCCGGGTTTTCCGGGCTTGCCTGGCGCGGTGGCCGTGGTTTCCGCGGGGGCGGTGGGGGCGGCGGTGGCGGTGGGGGCCACGCCGGCCCGGGAGGGCAGCCGCAGCATCGGGACGATGGTGAACAGCGCCCACCACAGGCCGGCCGAGGCGAGGCAGATCCGTACGGCGGTGCCGGAGTCCAGGCCGAACGCGTCGTGGCCCTGGAACAGCGCCAGGTTGGCGATCAGCAGCAGTCCGCCGCCCGCGTAGCCGTAGGCCCAGCCCTTGGAGGAGACCTTGTCGCGCTCGTCGGGGGAGGCGAGGCCGGGCAGGTAGGCGTAGGACAGCGCGACCGAGACCGCGTACGCGATGTTGGCGACCACCAGCAGCCCGCCGCCGAGCAGGTAGCGGTCGCCGCCGAGGAAGAACATCCCCATCGTGGCGAGCGAGCCGACGTACGCGAAGCCGCACATCAGCTCCTTGTGCCGCCCGGTGCGGTCGGCGACGGTGCCGGTCAGCAGCATCACCGCGACCGAGAGCAGCACGGAGAAGGAGACCGTGTACGGGAAGAACGATCCTGCGCGGATCGTCAGGCCGAGCGGGTGGACGTTGCCGGCCGCGTCGGCGGCGTCCTTGGCGACGGTGGTCAGGTACGGGCCGAGGAACACCGTCAGGACGGTGGCCGAGAAGGCGGCGTTGGCCCAGTCGTTGATGTACCAGCCGAACTGCATCCGGCGCAGGGAGCGTGCGTCGGCGTCGGCGGCCGGGTCGGCACTGGGGTCGGTCGGTGGGTCGTCCGGCAGGTGCGTCGCCGAGTTCGTGGTGCTCATGGGGTTCCCATCACCGTGCTGGAGCCGGTACTGCCGTCCGTCCAGCAGCCGCGCTCGCCGAGGACGTCCCGCAGGACGTCGATGCGATCGGCCATGATGCCATCCACACCCAGGTCCAGGAGAGCCCTGATCCGTGTGGGATCGTCCACAGTCCAGACGTGCACCTGGAGGCCGAGCCGGTGGGCGGTGCGGACGAAGGCCCGGTCGACCACCCGGACGCCCCGGTGACGCTCCGGCACCTGCGCGCACAACCCGGCGAACGGCGCCCCGGACGGGGCTTCGGACGGCGCTCCGGACCGTGTGGAGGCGCGCCCGGGCAGGAACGATTCGGCCAGCGAGCGCAGCCGTAGCCGGGCCACCTCGCGCGGGCCGAGCGAGGTCGCCAGCCGGGGTCCGGCGGCGGCGCGGACGGCGGCCAGCCGGCTGTCGGAGAAGCCGCCGACGCAGACCCGGTCCCAGGCGTCGGTCCGGCGGATCGCCTCGACCAGCGGCCCGACGGCCGGCGCCGCCTTGACGTCGATGTTGAAGCGGGCCCCGGGGAACGCGCCGAGCAGGTCCTCCAGCAGCGGCACCGGCTCGGTCCCGCCGATCCGGGCCCGCCTGACGGTCTCCCAGGGCAGCTCCGCCACCGCCCCGGCGCGGTCGGTGACCCGGTCGAGGTGCGTGTCGTGGAAGGCGACCAGCACACCGTCGGCGGTCGCGTGCACGTCCGTCTCCAGGTAGCGGTACCCGAGCGCGACGGCGGCCTCGAAGGCGGCGAGCGAGTTCTCGGGGCGCCCGAGGTCACCGCCCCGGTGGGCGAAGGCGAGCGGCCCGGGGTGGTCGAGGAAGGGGTGCATGCGGTGCTCCGAGCTGCGGGGGGAGGGCCCGACGGCTCCGACGGGGTCGGGATCCGCGGGCGTACCAGCGCGTTACAGTATGACGCACCCTGTCAAGCAGTAACGCGCGGCCGGACCCCGGCCGGATCCCCGGCCAGGCCCCCGTCAGGTCCTCCCTCCGGGCCCGCCTGGCCCCCGTCAGGTCCCCCGGACGTCCCGGCGCATGCCGAGGATCTCCGCGACGGCGTCCAGCCACCGGGCGAGCAGCTGGTCGCCGTCGACGCTGGTGACGGTGGTGGCCGCCGAGCCCAGCCAGTCGCGGGCGAGCCGGGCCGGCTCCGCCCCGGGCAGCGGCTCGGCGAGGTCCGCGGCGTAGCGGGCGCCGCCGCTGCGCACCACCTCGGCGAGGAAGGCGAGCGACCGGGGGAGCACCCCCAGCGCGTCGGCGGCCAGCGCCGCCGCGACGGCGCCCTCGCCGAACAGCGCGGCCCGGTGCGGACCGGCGAAGGCCAGGCCGTAGCGGAGCATGGCGGACACGTCGAGCTGCCGCAGCTCCTCGTCGGTCCTGGGGCGGAAGCGGTCGTCGGGGCTCATCGGACCGTCACCGGGTAGGTGTTGCGCACGACCATGTTCCTGTTCTCTTCGCTGGGTGCGGGGAGGTTGCAGTAGCTGCGGAAGCAGTTGAGGAGGGTGACGGCGGTGGTCCCGCGGCCCTTGGCCTCGAAGGTGTAGAAGCGGGTGCCGCCGACGCCGTCCGAGGTCTTCGACTCCGCGGGGAGGTCGAGCTTCTCCGCGACCAGGGCCGCGACCGCGGCGTCCGGCTGCGGGGTCGCGACGCTCCAGCGGTCGCCGACCGAGGAGTTGTCCCGGACGGCGATCGTGAAGCGCTCGCCGACGGCGAGGCTGACCGAGCGCTCCTCCGCGCCGAGCACCCGGCCGCGGTCCGGACCGGACGGCGCGTCCTGCCCGCAGGCCGTCAGCCCGGCCGCCAGGACGGCCGCCAGTGCCGCCGCCCGCAGCGGCCCGCGGGCCGGCCTCCGCGCCGACGCCGCCGTGAACACCCTTGCCACGCCGATCACTTCGGCAGGTGGACGGCGTAGGCGGTGGGCAGCCGGTCGTCCGAGGCCCCGGCCATCCGGCCGTTGACGAAGTCGTCCTCGCTGACCCAGGTGGTGGTGCCCCACGGGTTGTAGATCTGCAGCATGTTGCCCTCCTGGCCGACGATCATCATCGCGTGGCCCGACCGCTTGCCGTCCTTGTCGTAGCCCTCGACCCCGACCGGCACCGGCTTGCCGTCGGCGACCGCCTTCTCGATGTCCGGCAGCAGCTCGCGCCGGGCGTTGCTGTCCGGCATCGGCTTGTAGTCGAAGTCGGCGCCGGTGTGCGGGCTGACCTCCTTCTCCAGCACCTTCTCCTTGCCGTCCGCCCCCATGCCGTCCCAGTTCGCGCCGCCGTCGCCCTCCTGGTGCACCCGGTGCTGCTCGGCCAGCAGCCGCTGCTGGAAGGCCGCCGGGTCGTCCTCCTGGCCGGACGGGCCGCCGGTCAGGTCCAACGCGTAGAGCGGGTCGACCATCGCCCGGGCGGTCACGGTGGAGGAGGCGACGCAGGTGCCCTCGGTGTCCGCCTGCTTCCAGTTGGCGCCGTCGAAGGTCACCTGGTCCGTGTTCCGGTTGGAGCCGTTCTCCTGCTGCCCGCCGCTGCTGGTGTCCCCGTCCTCGGTGTAGACGGGCGTCAGGTGCGTCCGGAGCCACTCCGGGTCCTTGCCGTGGATCTTGCCCTGGAAGGCGCGGATCTCGTCCATGGAGTGGCCGGCCGCCAGCGCCTTCATCAGATAGGCGCGCTCCTGCGGGGACTTGGAGTCGGCGAGCAGCTTCTCGAAGTCCGCCCGGTCCTTGTCGTTCATCTTGTCCAGGTACTCGCCGGACCGCTTCATGTCGTTGGCGGTCAGCAGCTCGTTCAGCTCGGTCGGGCCGTCCGGACCGGAGGTCTCGGCCAGCACCAGCTTGTCGGCGGCGGTGACCGCGTTGGTCTTCATCTTCCCCGCCCGGGCCTCGGAGGCCAGCTTGTTCAGGTCGCGGGCCGCCGCCCGGGCCGCCTCGTCGGCGTGCTTGGCGGCGCTCAGCATCGCGTCGACCTGGGGCACGGCGGCCTGCTGCGCCTTCTTGCGCGCCGCCTCGTCCTCGTCGTCCTCGAACCACTCGTCGAACCAGCCCTGCTCGCCGCCCAGTTCGCTCAGCACCTGCTGGAGCGCGGAGCGTGCGGCGCCGTCCTGGCCCTGGGCGGAGCGCAGCGCGTCCGCGAGGCCGAGCAGGGCCGTCCCGCCGTTGTAGAGCGCGGTGGTCTGCTGGTCGACGGCGCGGGCGGCGGCGGCCACCACCTCGGCGGCCTTCGCGCCCGTCGAACCGGTCCAGACGTCCGGCAGCCCGGAGGTGGCGACCGCCAGGACCTCCTGGTGGAGCTGGGTCGAGTCGGCGGCCGCGGTCTTGTAGCGGTTGCCGGTGGCCTCGATGGTGCCCGGGTCCCCGACCGGCGCGTGGACCGCCAGCGCGCCCTTGATCGCGGAGATCAGATCGTTCTTGTTGTCCGCCCCGCGGACGTCCTTCAGCCGGTCGGTCAGCGCCTTGCAGCGCTGCGTGGTGGATTCGCCTGCCATGACGGCCCGTTCGCCCCCTGTACCCGTTGCCCGTGGTGTCGTTCCCCGCCGCTGCCCGGCGGTCCTCCGTCGGCTGCCCATCGGCCGCTCGACGGCTTCTCATCGGCTTGCGGACGTCAGCTCGTCAGCCGCCGTCCGCTCCGGTGTCCGGCGCGCGCCGGCCCCGCCTCAGCCGAAGGGCCGGTAGTCGCCGCTGCGCGAGGCGGAGGCGAGATCCTTCACCACGCTGCCGTCGGCCGACTGGTAGCCGTTCGAGGAGCCCCGCACCTTGCCGGCCAGCTCGCTCAGCGCGCTCTTGATCGTCGCGGTCTCCGCCTGCCAGGCGCTGCTGAAGTTGCGGTACGCCGGGTCGACGTCCTCGCCCCCGAACACGTCCGCGCCGTAGCAGACCGGGTCGCTGATCGCCGTTCCGATCGTCCCCTCGTCCCCGGACGCCTTGTCCAGCGCCTTCGCCTGCCCCTCGGCCCCGCCGGCCTGGATCGCGTACCCCGACCCCTGCGCCATGGTTCACCCCTCGTGCGTCCCCCGAGCCGTCCACGCGACGGCGTTCGAGCACCCTACGGGCCCTCCGGTGCCCGGGCAATTCGTATCGCGCCTGGTGGGAGGGCTGTTGCGAATTCATGACACACCGTCCGGAACCCGGTGACGGCGGGCGACGGACGCTCCGTCCGCAGTCACCGGGCGACGGGCCGCGGACGTCACCCTGCCGCGGGCGGGGCGGCGGCCCCGGCTACTGGATGCTCCAGCGGTGCGGGTGGCCGGGGTCGGCGGGGCAGGCGAAGACGTTGAGCAGGCCCCAGCGGCCGACGGTGACCTCGGTCGGCATGACGACGCCGTGGCCGTCCGCCGAGGCCTCGTCCTCCAGCGGCCGCCAACTGCCGCTGCCGCCGTCCCACTCCGAGCTGTCGACGGTCAGCAGCAGCCGCATCGGGGTCGCGCAGTCGTGGCAGTCCATCGGTGCCGGGTCGGTGCTGTGCCAGGAGGCGAAGCCGCCGACGCGCCAGCCGGGCGGGATGGACAGGTCGTACTGGTAGAGCGGCGG
Source organism: Kitasatospora sp. NPDC056800 (assembly GCF_042789775.1). Taxonomy (NCBI): domain Bacteria; kingdom Bacillati; phylum Actinomycetota; class Actinomycetes; order Kitasatosporales; family Streptomycetaceae; genus Kitasatospora; species Kitasatospora sp. NPDC056800. The sequence goes on from NZ_JBHUAL010000175.1 coordinate 6,022, forward strand.
GTCGTCCTCCCCGTGCTCCTCGGCCGCCGCCTCCCGGGCCTCCTCCCAGGCGCGGACGCGGGCGCACAGGTCCTCCGGGAGGAGGCCGGCGAACGGGTAGGTGGGCACCTGCTCGGGATGCAGCACGCACGGCTCGGGCAGGTACCCGTCGAAGCCGACGACCTCCGGGCGCGGGGGCTGGGCCAGTACCTCGGCGACCTCCCACGAACGGCGCCAGCGCAGGTCGAGCAGCATCTCCCAGCGGCCCGGGCCGTGGGCGTCGAAGGGGCACCAGAACACCTGGAGCAGGTCGCAGCCGTCCGGCCCGGGCGGCAGGTCGGGGACGTCCCGCCGGTAGAACTGCGCGAGGCCGACCAGCGGCAACGGGCCGTCCGCGGCCGGTCCTTCGACGCGGTGGCGGCGGTCGAGCTCCTTGAGCAGCTGCCGTTCCCCGTCCGTCGGTCCGGGGTCCTGCTCGCGGTTCCAGGCGGCGGCCAGGACCTCCCGGGAACGGTGGACGTCCGCCGGGCGCCGACCGCGGGCGTGCGGGTGGGGGTCGGTGCAGACCGGCCAGGGCTCGTCCGCGGGCCACAGCAGCGGGCCGCCGACGGAGCTCGCCGAGGCGTCCGGCCGTCCGGGGCGCGGATGGAGCCGGGTGGTGGTGCCCCGGTGGTGCGCCAGTTCGGGAAAGAGCGCCTCGACGTCGAGCGGGCGCGGGGGTGTGGTTCTCGGCATGGGGTCGACCCTAGAGATCGGCCGGTGGCGCCCGGAACCAGGGTCCCCGGCGCCGTGCTGTCAGCGCCGTGCCGGTGTCCCGCCGACGGTGACAGCGCGGTGTCCGCGTCCTGCAAGTGGCAGACCGCACAGTGGTGTTGAGACAGAGCAATCCATGGGAGGAACACCATGTCGAACAGCACTTGGCCGGGCTCCGGCCCGCGCACCACCTCCGTCCTGGTCTCCGGCGCCGGGATCGCCGGCACCGCCCTCGCGTACTGGCTGAACCGGTACGGCTTCCGCGTCACCGTCGTGGAGCGGGCCCCCTCGCTGCGCGGCGGCGGGCAGGCCGTGGATGTCCGCGGCACCGCCCTGACGGTGGTCGAGCGGATGGGGCTGCTGGAGGAGATCCGGGCCCGTCGGACCGGCCTGCGCGGGATGTCCGTGGTCGACGCGGACGGCCGCGAGCTGCGCCGCACCACCGAGTGGACGGCCACCGGCGGGCCGGTCGACGGCCCGGACGTGGAGATCCTGCGCGACGAACTCGCCGGGCTGATCGCCGCGGCGGACGCGGGCGTCGGGGGCGCCGGAACCGCCGGGCCCGGCGTCGAGTACCGCTTCGGCGACTCGATCGACACCCTGGTGCAGCACCGGGAGGGCGTCGAGGTCCGGTTCCGCGGCGGCACCGAGCAGGCCTTCGACCTGGTCGTCGGCGCCGACGGCCTGCACTCGAACACCCGCCGCCTCGTCTTCGGCCCCGAAGCGGACTACCTGCACCCCATCGGCACCTACCTCGCCGGCTGGAGCGTGCCCAACCACCTGGGCCTGGACCGCTGGGAGGTCGTCCACCGGCTCGGCGACGACCAGAACTGGTTCTGCATGGCGATGACCGTCCGCGACAACAGCGAACTGCGGGTCTTCGTCGGCCTCGACACCGAGGAGCCGCTCGACCGGATGCTCCCGCGCGACCCCGCCCGGCAGCGGCGGCTGGTGGCCGAGCGCTCCGCCCACGCGCGCTGGGAGGTGCCGCGCTTCCTCCGGGCGCTGGAGGAGACTGACGCCTTCCACTACGACGTCGTCGCCCAGATCCGGATGGAGCGCTGGTCCAAGGACCGGGTCGTGCTGCTCGGCGACGCGGGCTACTGCTGCTCCCCGTTCACCGGTCAGGGCACCAGCGTGGCCCTGACCGCCGCCTACGTCCTGGCGGGCGAGCTGCACGCGGCCGACGGCGACCACCGCGCGGCCTACCCCGCCTACGAGCGGCGGCTGCGCGACCACGTGGCCGCCAACCAGGCGATCCTCGAACTGACCGGCGACCGGCGGGCCCGGGTCGACAGCATCGCGAACCTCGAAGGGCCCGGTCCGGAGCTGGAGGCGGCCTTCCGGGCGGCCCTCGACTTCGACCTGCCCGCGTACTGACCGCCCCGACCGCCGGTTTCGCCGCCCCGACGATCCGCCCCGACGACCCGTCCCGCCACGGCCCGTCCCGCCACGGGCCGTCCGGGCGGGACGTCCTACAAGGCGGGGGAGAGCTCCGCGGCGAGCCGGCGCAGCTCGGGCCCGTACTCCGGGTTGGCGAGCGCGGCCGCGAACTGGGCGCGCAGGTAGGCGGCGGGGTTGCCGGTGTCGTACCAGGTGCCGGCGATGACCTGCCCGTAGACCGCGCGCCGGGCCGCGTAGGCGTTGATGGCGTCGGTCAGGTAGACCTCGTCCTCGGGCTTCTCGTGCCAGCGGAGGGTCAGTTCGCGCAGCTCGTCGACGATGCCCGGGGTGATGACGTAGCCGCCGATCGCCGCGTACGAGGAGGGTGCGTCGGCCGGCTTCGGCTTCTCGACCAGGCCGCTGATCCGCAGCGAGCCGCCGCCGAGGTCCTCCTTCACCACCGGCACGCCGTACCGGTAGGAGTCCTCGGGTGCCATCGGCATCAGCGCGAGCACCGGCGCGTTGGTCTGCTCGTACGCCCTGATCAGCTGCTGCGCGCGGGGGACCTCCGCGACGAAGACGTCGTCGGGCCAGAGCACCAGGCAGGGCTCGTCCCCGAAGTGGCGGGCGGCGTTGAGCACCGGGGTGCCGTTGCCGTACGGGCCGTGCTGGTAGAGGTAGCTGATGTGGCCCTTGCGGGACAGCTCGCCGACCTCCTCGACCGCCGCCGCGAAGGCCTCCTTGCCGTCCCGGCGCAGCTGCTCGACCAGGACGGGGTTGGGGCGGAAGTGCTCCTGGATCAGCCCCTTGTCGCCGTTCACGACGATGGTGATGTCGGTGATGCCGCTCTCGACCAGCTCGCGCACGGTGTGCTCGATCACCGGCTTGTCGCCGACCGGCAGCATCTCCTTCGGCGTGGCCTTGGTCAGCGGCAGGAGGCGGGAGCCGAGCCCGGCGGCGGGGATGACGGCTCGGCGGATCGTCCTGGGGGCCATGTGAGACGCTCTCTCGTTTCGTCGGTGGTGCGACGCCTTGGTGACGCGGCGTCACGGCCGACGCTATCAAGGACCGGCGGCACGTTGAGTGGACGGCTGCCGTACGGAAGTTGGCCCCCCGGCGGCCGTCCGGCTGCGCCCGCCGCCCGCGAGCGGCCGGTGAGCCGTGGGGCGCGGGAGGTGTGAGGGGATTCGTGGGAGATTTGTCCGCCGGGGGACGTCAAGACGGCGTCGCCCGCTCCGACCACCGGTCGAGGTCGGCCCCGCCGGGGCCCGCGAACCCGAGGAGGACGAGATGAAGTTCCTGATCAGCCTGCACCTGAACCCGGCCGTGCTGGACGCGCTGACCGACGAGGAGAAGGGGGCGATCGGCGCCGGGCACGGCCGGTTCATCGAGGAGCTCAGGGAGTCCGGCGAGCTGGTCCTCACCCAGGCGCTGGTCGATCCGTCGCAGGCCGCCGTGGTGACCGTCCGCAACGGGCAGCCGGTGGTGACCGACGGACCGTTCCTGGAGGCCAAGGAGTTCCTGGGCGGCTTCTACCTGGTCGACTGCGAGGACAAGGAGCGCGCGGTCGAACTGGCCGGCCGCATCCCGGACGCCGCGATCGAGGGGCTGGGCGTCGAGGTGCGGCAGGTGATGTTCTCCGACGGACACTTGGAGGCATGACGGAACCGGACTTCGAGGACCTGCTGCGTGGGCTCACGCCGCAGGTCCTCGGCGCGTTGGTACGACGGTACGGCCGCTTCGAGGGGTGCGAGGACGCGGTGCAGGAGGCCGTCCTCGCCGCCACCGTGCAGTGGCCGTCCGAGGGGGTGCCGGACAACCCGCGCGGCTGGCTGGTGACGGTCGCCTCGCGGCGGCTGATCGACCAGCTGCGCGGCGACCGCGCTCGGCGCGAGCGGGAGTGGGCGACGGCGGCCGCCGAGGTGGTCCCGGAGGAGGTGCCGGACACCGACGACACGCTGCTCCTGCTGTTCCTGTGCTGCCACCCGGCGCTGACCGCGGCGTCCCGGACCGCCCTGACGCTGCGGGCGGTCGGCGGACTGACCACGGCCGAGATCGCCCGCGCGTTCCTGGTGCCGGAGGCGACGATGGCGGCCCGGATCAGCCGGGCCAAGCAGCGGATCAGGGCCGCCGGCGGCTCGTTCGAGCAGCCCGGGCGGGCGCTGTCGGCGGAGGAGCGCGAGGAGCGGCTGCGGGTGGTCCTGCACGTGCTCTACCTGATCTTCAACGAGGGCTACACCGCCACCTCCGGCGGCGAGTTGCACCGCCTCGACCTCGCCCGCGAGGCGATCCGGCTGACCCGGGCGGTGCGCGCGCGGCTGCCCGAGGACGGCGAGGTCGCCGGGCTGCTCGCGCTGATGCTGCTGACCCACGCCCGCCGCGCGACCCGGACGACGGCCACCGGCGACCTGGTCCCGCTGGCCGAACAGGACCGCACCCGGTGGGACCGCGACCTGATCGGGGAGGGAACGGCGCTGGTCAAGGCGGCGCTGGCCGGGCCGGAGCTCGGCCCGTACCGGCTCCAGGCCGCGATCGCCGCCACCCACGCCGACGCGGCCCGCGCCGAGGACACCGACTGGCGGCAGGTGCACGCCCTGTACCTGATCCTGGAGCGGATCGCACCCAACCCGATGGTCACCCTCAACCGGGCGATCGCCCTCGCGGAGACGGAGGGCCCGGAGGCCGGCCTGGCACTCCTCGCCGCGCTGGACGCGGACGCCCGGATGGCCGGCCACCACCGGCTGCTCTCCGTCCGGGCGCACCTGCTGGAGCGGACCGGAGACACGGAAGGGGCGTACGAGCACTACCGGCGCGCCGCCCGGGCCACCGCGAGCCTCGCGGAGCGCCGGTACCTGGAGACCCGCGCGGGCCGGGTGCGGCCGACCGGTTGAGCCGGCCCGCTGATCGGGTCTGCTGATCGGGTCTGCTGATCGGGCCTGCTGATCGGGCCTGCTGAGCCGCGTCCGGTCGGGCCGCCCGGTCGTGCCGCTTCGCGGGGCCCGGGGCCCGGGTCAGAGCCCTATCGCGTCGGCCGTCTGCTCGGTGGTCCAGGCGAAGAAGTCGTCCGCCGGGTCCAACGAGCCGACCAGCTGGCCGTGGAGCTCGAAGCCGATCAGGCCGACCAGCTGCACCCAGGCGCCGATGGTCCGGGCGAGGACGTGCGGCGGCAGGTCGAGGCCGAACTCCGTGACGATCCGGGTCAGTTGCCCGGCCAGCGCGCCGCGCGGCGGCGGGACGGGCTGGGTGGGCCGCAGCCTGGTGTCGCGGACCACGCCGATCAGGGCGAACGGCAGCCGGGTGGCGGGCTGGACGGTGGTGCGGGGCGCCGCGTAGCCCGGCACCGGGGTGCCGTAGAGCAGCGAGAACTCGTGCGGGTTGGCCCGGGCCCAGTCGCGGGTGGCCGTCCACAGCGCCCGCCAGCGCTCGCGCGGCGCGGCCGCCCCGGCGGCGGCGAGGGCGCCCTCCGCGGCCCCGCCGAGTTCGTTGTAGGCGTCGATGATCAGCGCGGTCAGCAGTTCGTCGCGGCTGGCGAAGTAGCGGTACAGCGCGGAGGAGGCCATGCCCAGCTCGCGGGCGACGGCGCGCAGCGACAGCTGCTGGGCGCCCACCGAGGCGAGTTGGCGGCGGGCCTCCTGCTTGATCTCGCGGGTGAGTTCCTCGCGGGCCCGTTCGCGGGCGGTCCGGATCGCTGGCATGGGGACAGACTGCCACATTCCGGAGCGCCGCACACAAGCGAGAGCACTGCTCTTGTTTCTTTCATTCGCCGGTGCCATGCTGAAGGAGTCGAAGCGAGAGCAGTGCTCTCGAAGAGAAGCGGTATTCACGGAACCGAGGAGTCGCGATGTCCCGCGCCGAGCACCTGCCCAGCTCCACCAGCCGCCTCCAGGCGCCCACCACCCGCCTGGGCATCGCCGCCGGCAAGCTGCTCAACGGCATGGTCGCCGCCTTCGCCAAGGCCGGGGTCAGCCTCTGGGGCTCCCGGGTGCTGGCCGTCCGCGGCCGCACGAGCGGCGAGTGGCGCACCACCCCCGTCAACATCCTCACCCATGAGGGCGAGCGCTACCTGGTCGCACCGCGCGGCCACACCCAGTGGGTCCGCAACCTCCGGGCGGCCGGCACCGGCGAACTCCGGGTCGGCCGCCGCACCGAGGCCTTCCGTGCCACCGAACTCCCGGACGCCGACAAGCCCGAGGTGCTCCGCGCCTACCTGCGCCGCTGGAACTGGCAGGTCGCCCCGTTCTTCGAGGGGATCGGCCCGGATGCCCCGGCCGAGGACCTGCTCCGGGTCGCCCCCGGCTACCCGGTCTTCCGCATCACGGGCAGCTGAACACCCCTGCCGGACGGGGGTGTTCGTACCGGAAGGGAGGAACTACGGTGAGTCACCGGGCCCTTCTTGCTCCCGAATCGTTGTCCACGGCGGCAGACCAGCCGAGGACAACCACCGGAGGTTCCCCATGAGGGACGAGCCCGAAGCGACGGACGAACCCGAGAAGGCCGACGAACCCGAGAAGACCGACGAGATCATGACGATCGACGGATACGAGATCGTCGACGGGATCGAGACGATCGACGGGATCGAGATCCCGCCGTACCGCAGCTACACCTGGGACGGCGAGGAGGGGGCCGTCCACATCGTCCTCTACCCGGGCGAGGAGGAGGCCGACGAGGAGCGCAAGGCCGAGTTCCGGGCGAGGGGCGTCCGGATGCTGGCCGACCTGAACGCCGAGCGGGAGGCGGAGCACACCCCGCCGTTCCCCGGTATGCCGAACCTCCGCCTGATCCACGGCGAGGGCCCCGCCTGAGGTCCCGCTCCCGCCTGAGCACCCCGTTGCCCGCCCTGTGACACCCCGCCCGCGCACGCGCCGAGGCGCGTCCGCGGGCGGGACGGGGCGGTGCGGTAGCGGTCCGCGGGCGGTGCGGTCGCGGCGCGCGGGCGGTGCGCGCCGGACCGGGCCTCAGCCCTTGCCGCCGCCCGCCTTCAGCACCTGGGCCGCGGCCACGCCCGCCGCGCTGAAGCCGTGCCCGCCGCCCTCGACCTCGGCGGCGACGGCGAGGTCGCCGCGGTAGGCGATGAACCAGCTGTTGGTGGCCTGGCCGCCGGCCTCGACGGTGCCGGTCTTGGCGCCGATCTGGCCGGACAGGCCGGCCATCGGGGTACGGGCGGTGCCCTGGGTGGCGGTCTTGGCCATCATGGCGCGCAGGTCCCGGGCGACGTCGGCGGGGAGCCTGCTCGGCGCCGTCACGCGCTTGGCGTCCTCGCGCAGCACGGGCTGGCGGAACGTCCCGTTCTGCACGGTGGCGGCGACCGAGGCCATCACCAGCGAGTTGACCTGGATCCGGCCCTGGCCGATGTACGCGGCCGCGGCCTCGTCCTTGTTCCCGGGCGTCGGGATGGTGGCGTCCCGGCTCGGGACGCCGATGTGCCACTCCAGGCCGAGGCCGAACTGGTCGCGGGCCACCGTGCCGAGGGTGCCGGGCTGGAGCTTCTCCAGGCCCTTGTCGATGAAGCCGGTGTTGCAGGAGCGGGCGAAGTCGTCCGCGAGCGTGTAGGACGGGAAGTCGCCGCTCTCGTCGTTGTGCCAGGCGCGCGGGGAGTAGGTGGTCTCCTTGCACGGCACCACGGTGTCCGGGCGCACGCCCGCCTCCAGCAGCGCGGCCGAGGTGATCACCTTCATCGTCGAGCCGGGTGCCTGGCCGCCCGCGAGCGCGCGGTTGAAGCCGCCCTGCGGGGCGTTGGCGATCGCCAGGATGTGGCCGGTGCTCGGCTGGACGGCCACCAGCGAGGCCGGATTGCCGTTCGCCGCCTGCTGCTTGACGGCGTCCTCGGCCACCTGCTGGAGGTCGGCGTCCAGGGTCAGCTTGACCACCGGGGCGCTCGGCGGCGTCAGCACGAACAGCCGCTCCGCCTCGCCGCCGCCCGAGAGCACCACGGCCCGTCCGGTGGTGGCGGCCGCGCCGTCCGGCGGGGCGATCTGGGGGAGGACGGCGCGCAGCGACGGGAAGGTGTCGAGCGGCCGGCCCTTGCGGTCGGTGGGCTTGGACACCGGGTTGGGCGTCTCCTGCACCCCGATGGTCCGGCCCGGGGTGAGCTGGGGGTGGATCACGGACGGCTTCCAGCGCACCACGGGCCGCCCGTCCTGGGACCGGACGACGCTCAGCACGCTGTCGTACTCCCAGGCGTCCGGGGTGCCCTCGAACTCCGCCTTCACCCGGAAGCCGAGGGCCGGCTCGCTCGGCCCGTCGGCCTTCGCGGGGCCCGTCCCGGTCAGGGCGAGCGAGCGGGCACCCACCTGCTCGTGGAACGTGGCCAGTGCGGCGCGGGCGGTCTCCGGCCGGTCCGTCAGACCGGCGGCGGCCGGGATGTCGCCGCGGCTCCAGGCCGCCAGGAACTCCTTGGCCGTCGACTCGGCCTGCTCGGCGGTCGGCGGCTCCTGCGGGGCCTTCGCCACGGTGCCGGCGCCCTGGTGGCCGCCGCCGGCCGGTCCGTTGTCCGTCACGGCGTTCAGCACGTTGTAGGCGCCGTAGCCGCCGACCGCCAGCAGGGCGGCGAACACCCCGCCGGCGGCGACCATCACGACCCGGCGCGTGGTCGAGCTGCGCGGTGCCCCGTCGTCGTTCCCGTCATGCCCGTCGAGGTCGTCCAGATCGTCGTACTGGTCGTACTCGATCTCGACATCGGCGAGTCGGCCGTCCTGCTCGTGCCCGGCGTGCCCGTCATGCCCGTCGTGCCGGTTGTCCCTGTGCTCCTCGAACATGCTTCCGTCCCCCTGCGATCCTCCGTGGTGGCGGGCACGCCCCCTCCGGCATGTCGGCCCGCCGGCCCGATGACCGGACGAAGGTCCGTTCGGGCGCGGACCAGCCTATGCCGGGACGGGTGATCGGTCGACAGCGGGACGGCCCGCCCGGCGATCGGCCGGGCGGGCCGTAGCGGCCGCTCAGGCCCAGGGGTCGGTGAAGGAGCGGCCGGGGACGGGCTTGGCGACCAGGGCGATGGCGGTGAAGAAGTTGACCTGGCCGATGGCGAGCATGAGCGTGGTCAGCGCCGTGTCGTCGTAGTGCCCGGCGACCTCGGCGTACAGCGCGTCCGACACCCGCTCGCCGTGCGGGTTGGGCTGGAGGACGGCCTCGACCAGGGCGAGCGCGGCGCGCTCCGGGGCGGTGAACCAGGGGGAGTCCGGCCAGCCGGCCACCGAGGCGATCCGCTCCTCCGACTCGCCGGCCCTGCGGAGGAAGCCGGTGTGCAGGACGGTCAGGTAGGTGCTGCCGGCGATCTGGCCGGCCCGCAGCTGGACCAGGCTGATGGTGCTGCGGGGGACGGACCGGTTGCCGGTGGCCTTGAACAGTGCGGCCGAGACCTCGGCGAGCTCGGGGACGAGCTGCACCGGGTCCTGGGCCATGCGCGGGCGCAGCGGGACCTCGGCGGTGATCGGACGGGCGTTCATCGTGGTGTTCCTCTTCTCGCGGATGAGCGGATGAGCGGGTGACCGCTCGACCGGGTGGACCGTGCGGCCACCCGCTCACCGGTCCGACGGATCGCGGCGCGGCTTTGTGACAGCGCGGCCCGCCCGCAGCCCGAGGACGCAGCCGACGGCCACCAGACCGGCCATCGCGAGCAGCGGCGCCGCCCAGGACCCGCTCGCGGTGTGGAGCGCGGAGGCGAGCGCGGGGCCGGTGGCGGCGAGCAGGTAGCCCCAGGTCTGGGCCATGGTGGAGAGCGCGGCGACGTGGTCCGGGTCGGTGCCCCGACGGGCGAACAGGACGGCGGCGAGCGCCTGTCCGCCGCCCATGCCGATGCCGAGGACGGCGGCCCAGAGCGGCGCCCCGCCTGCCGGGGCGAGCACCAGGCCGAGCAGGCCGAGGACGCAGACGGCCGCCACGCCCAGGATGTGCGGCCGCTGGTCGCTCCGGGCGGCGGCCAGGGTCGGGGCGAGGAAGCCGCCGACGGCGAGGCCGAGGATCAGCACGGCCTGGTCGGTGCCGGCGGTGGTCCGGCTCAGGCCCGCGTCGACCAGGACGGTGGGCAGCCAGGCCAGCGTCGCGTAGAAGACCAGGGTCTGGACGCCGAAGAAGGCCGTCAGGCTCCAGGCGAGCGCCGTCCGCCCGACCCGGCGGCGCCCGGCGGGTGCGACGGGCCCGGCCGGCGTCCGCGCGACCCGCAGCTGCGGCGCCAGGCCGGCCGCCGCCAGGGCCGCCGGGACGACGGCGATCGCGATCGCGGCCTGCCAGGACCAGGCGCCCGCGACCGGCGCGACCAGTGCGGCGACGACCGCCGAACCGGCGCCCATGGACAGCGCGTAGACGCCCGTCATGGTGCCGATCCGCCGGGGCGCGAAGCGGGCCCGGACGAACACCGGGATCAGCACGTTCACCACCGCCACCGCGACGCCCACCAGCACCGTGCCCGCGTACAGCCCGGGCAGGCCCGCCGTCCGCAGCACCGCCCCGGCCAGCAGCAGCACGCTCGCCCAGAACAGCCCGCGCTCCTCGCCGAGCCGCCGCCGGGCCAGGGCGCCGAGCGGGGCGAACAGGCCCATGCACAGCGGCGGCAGCAGCGCGAGCAGGGTCACGGTGCCCGGGCCCCAGCCGGCGACCGGCGCGAGCGGCCCGATCTGTCCGAACGCGACCCGGGTGTTGAGGCTGAGCAGGACGAAACCGAGGACGAGCAGGGCCCCGGCGGCCCGTGGGGTGCGGGAGGGGGCGGGTGCGGTGGTGGTCGCAGTGGCCGACGCGGTGGTGGCCGTCGGGTCGGTGAGCGGCATGGGGAGCAAGCCCTTCGCTTCGATGGGAGGTTAGGCTTGCCTAAGCGTTCTCGCTCAAGCGCGCTTGAGCGCAACCCGGTCCCGGCGCACCCGGCCGAGCCCAACTCGGCCTGGGCGCAACCCCGAAGGAGGCGGCGGCGGATGGCGGAGCTCCACTCGATCACCGAGGTCTCGGCGGCCTTCGGTCTCTCGGTGCCCGCCCTGCGCTACTACGAGGAGTGCGGCCTGATCGCCCCCGCCGCCCGCCGCGGCCGGGTCCGCTACTACGACCGGGAGTCGCTGGAGCGCCTCGCCCTGGTCCAGCTCTGGCACGTGGACGGGATGATCCCGGTCAGCGGGACCGCCGCCGTCCTGGCCAGCGAGCGGGCGGCCGACCGCACGGCGCTGCTGCACGCCCAGCGGGACGGGATGCTCGAGCGCGCCCGCCGGCTGGAGCACGCCGCGGCCGTCCTCACCCACATGCTGCTGTGCAGTCGGGACCGCCCGCTCGACTGTCCGACCACCCGGGCCCACATCAGTGCCCGGGTCGACGCCGCCCTGGCCGGCGAGGAGCTCGCCGACGGCTTCCTGCCCGCCCGGCCGGACGGCCCGCGGTCGGAGCACCCGCGGTCGGGCAGCGCCACACCGCAGGAAGGCCTCAGCCCAGCACCGCCGGCGTCGGCCCGTCCGGCCGTACGGTGATGCTGTACGCCGCCCCCGTCGGCCGCGAGCGGAACGTCAACGGCCCCATTGGCAGCAGGAGTTCCAGCAGCGCCGTGGTCTCACGCAGCGCGAACCGGGTGCCCAGGCAGGCTCGGGCGCCGAGGCCGAACGGGAAGTAGGCGCCGAGCTGCCCGGGGCGGTCCGCGCCGTGGGCGAAGCGGGCGGGGTCGAAGCGCTCCGGGTCCGGCCAGAGCGCCGGGTCGCGGTGGGTGAGGTACGGGCAGACCAGCACGTCCGTCCCGGCGGCGATGCGGTGCCCGGCGATGACGTCGTCCTCGACGGCGTGCCGGGGGAGCAGCCAGGCGGAGGGGTAGAGCCGCAGCGTCTCGCTCACCAGCTCCTGCGGATCGGCCGTCCGGGCCTCGGGGTGGCGGTCGAGCAGCAGGAAGAGCCAGGTGAGCGTGGTGGCCGTGGTCTCGTGGCCGGCGACGAGCAGGGTGACCAGCTCGTCGCGGATCAACCGGTCGGTGTACCCGGGGTCCTGCTCGCCCGCGTCGAGCAGCACCCGGAGCACGCCGGGCTCCTCGGTCGGGCCGGCCGAGCGCGCCGCGTCGATCGCCGCGTGTGCCACCGCGTCGATCCGGGCGAGGTCCTCGGCGACCGCGTCCCGGGCGTCCGCCGCGTTGGTGGGCAGGGTCGGCATCGCGGCCACCACCCGTTCCACCGAACGGAGTTCGCGGTCCGTCCGGTCGTCCAGCGGCAGCCCGGTGAGCGCCCGCCAGACGGTGTCCAGGGCGAAGCCGCGCATCTCCTCGCCGACGTCGAAGGCCTCCCCGCTGCGCCGGTAGCCCTCCCAGCGCTCGGCGGTGCGGCGCGCCGCCTCGGCGATCCGCCGCTCGTAGCGGCGCATCCCGGTGCCGGTGAACTGCGCCTGCAGCACCCGCCGTTGGCGCTTCCATGGGTCGCCGGTGGCGGACAGCACGCCGTCCCCGACCAGCATCCGGGCACGGTGCGAGCGCTTGACGTACCGGTCCGGGTGGTGGCCCAGGACGTGCTGCACGGCGGCCGGGTCGGTGACCAGGACGGTCGGTGTCGGGCCGAGCCGGAAGGCGGCGACGCCGCCGACACGGCGCTGGGTCCGGGCCAGCAGGTCGACGAGCTCGGCCTCCTCGGCCCGCCACCGCTCGACGACCTCCGCGGCCAGCTCCGGTACCGGACGGGTCTCGGTGCTCACAGGTCGTGTCCTTCCGCTCTGCTGACGGTTCGTCGGTTGCGGTCCGACTCTATGCCAGCGCGCCGCCCGTCCGGGCTGCGCCGAACGGCTGGCCGACCCGGCCGGAGGCGGCGCGGCGGCCCGACCGGCCGTACCCGCACGGGTACGGTGCGGCGGGGCCGACCGGCCCCTGCTCGCCGCGCGGATGGGAGAACGCATGCCTGGGACCCGGCACTTCGGAGGCGGCGGGATCCGAACGGGAAGGCCTGTCGGCGCGGGCCGGTGGCTGGCGGCCGCCCTGCTCGTCCCGGTCCTCGCGGCCTGCGGCGGCGGTGGCGGATCCGGGTCGGCCGGCGCCACCCAGAACGGGCAGAACGGCCAGAGCAGCGGCTCGGGCCTGCCGGACGACCAGCGGACCAAGGACGAGGGGGACCAGGGCGGGTTCCGGACCGCCGGCGAGCCCTCGGCGAGCGTTCAGGGCATCGACAACAGGGCCCGGATCACCCTGTCCTTCCCGTCGAAGACCAGTTTCACGGCCGTGATCAGCAAGGTCGCCGAGTGCGGCAGCACGTCGTACGCCACCCCCGCCTCGCAGCAGGTGCGGGTGACCGACGGCAAGACCGAGCTGGTCGACTTCCGGCTCCCGCAGTGGAAGCCCGGGACCAAGGACCGGACCGTCTGCCTCACGGTGACGGCCGACGACTCCTCCAAGCGGATCGAGGCCGCGGGCTCGGTGGTCGTCGTCAGCCCCGACGACGGGGCGACCACCGGCAACGGCGCGACCCCGAGTTACGGGTCGAGCCCGTCCAGCGGCGCCGGGAGCACCCCCTGAGACCTGCCGAGGAGGACCCCCTGGACGGGCAGCGGCAGCCGCAGCCGCGCTCCTGGGCCGACTGGCTCACCAGGCTCGCCACCTGGATCGCCCCGACCACCCTCCTCACCGCACTGCTCTTCTTCTTCGGCTACGCCTACACCAGTTCGCTCTACGCCTTCTTCGGCATCGACGCCGGCACGATCGGCTTCGCCACCCAGGACCTGCTGATCCGCAGTTCCCCCGCGCTCTACCTCCCGGCCGGGGTCGCCCTGTGCGGGGCGCTGGTCGGCGCGCTGGGCTACCACCTCGCGACCAGGGCGGCCGGGAAGGGCGGGGCCGGCGCCCGGACGGTGCGCCGAGCCTGTTGGGCGGTCGCCGCACTGGTCGTCCCGCTGCTGGTGCTCGGCCTCCTGGCCGGCTTCGAGGTGTTCGACGCCGGCCCGCTGGGCACCCCGCTGCTGATCGGCGGCGCGCTGCTGCTCGCGGTCCTGGCCCGGATGATGTACGTGCGCGGCACCGGCGCACCGTACCCGCTGACCGGGGAGCGGGCGGCGCTGGGCGTCAGCGTGGCGCTCATCGTGCTCTGCTCGTACTGGGCGGTCGGCGACTACGCCCAGCAGAAGGGGACGGACGACGCCCAGGACCTCGCCCACCACCTCTACCGGCGCCCGGCGGTCGTCCTGGACACCCCCGAGCGCCTCCACCTGGGGTGGCCCGGGGTGCGGGAGACGGCGCTGCCGGACGTGGACCAGGGCGCGCGGTTCCGCTACCGCTACGAGGGGCTGCGGCTGCTGGCCCTCTCCGGCGGCCGGATGTTCCTGGTCCCGCGGACCTGGACCTGGGAGACCGGCAACGGGCTGATCCTCCCCTTCGACGCCACCGTCCGGGTCGCCTTCCATCCTGGCTGAGGCGACCGCGCGGGCTCGGCGCACCCCCGCTCCGCGCACGGCTGCGCCGCGGTCCGTCCCCCTCGACGG
>NZ_JBHUAL010000176.1:0-20218 GCF_042789775.1 Kitasatospora sp. NPDC056800
CCCCAATGCTTGGGGGGGGGGGGGGCGGGGGGGGGGGGGGGGGGCAATGCCGCAATCCGGGGCGGCCGGCCCCGGGGCCCGGCGTCCCGAACCGCCGTACCGCCTGGCGACCGGACGGGGTCAGCGCTGCGCGCCGGAGCCCTGCTGGGCCGCCTCCACGGTGTGGTGCAGGTCGGCGCCGGCCTCCAGGGCGGCGCCGGTGCTCAGCGCCAGGCAGGCGGCCAGGGCCACGGCGGCGGCCCGCAGCCAGGTGCCGGGGGCGGTGGCCGGGCGGGGCTGGAGCAGTGCGGCGACCCGGCGCGGGACCGGGCCGGAGTGGGCGGCGGCGACCAGCCGGGGGCGGGCCGGCCAGGGGGAGCGGCTCGCGGCCAGCGCGGCCCGGCCGACCGCGCGGGCGGTGACGGCGCGGTCGCCGACCCGGGCGGCGGCCACCTCGTCGGCCCAGCGCTCCAGGTGGTAGCCGAGGGGTGCGCGCAGCGGGCGGAGTGCCGGGTGGACGTCGGCGGCGTGCTCGGCGAGGGCGAGGAAGAGGTGGTGGCGGGCGGTCAGGTGGGCCCGTTCGTGGGCGAGCAGGGCGGAGCGCTCGGGGCCGCTGAGGGCGCGCAGCATGCCGGAGGTGACCACGATCCGGCCGGGCTCGCCCGGTCGGCCGGGGCGGCCCAGACGGCCGGGCAGGGCGAAGGCGTCGGCGCACTCGTCGTCGAGGACGGTGAGCGGGTGGTCGGCGGGCCGCAGCAGGGCGGTGGGCCGGAGGAGCGCGGCCGGCCATGCCGGGGGGCGTGACCAGCGCACGGAGGCGCGCGGGGGGCGCGTGTCCGGATGCTGGGCGGGGGAAGGTCCACGGTCCGGACGGGGGCCGTCGGAGGGCTCCGCGCGGTGCGCGTCGGCCGGGAGCGCGGCCCGGGCGGCGCGCAGTTCCCGCAGCCGTCGGCGGGCGGTGCGCACCGCCAGGGCGCCGAGCGCGAGGAGGGCCACGGCGGCCAGCGCGGCCGGGAACGGCGCGTCGGGCGCGGCCGCGGTGAGCCAGGGCAGCGAGAGGTGGCCGAGGGCGGCGACCGGCGGGAGCTGGAGCAGTCCGGCGGCGGCCAGCAGGCCGAGCGAGCAGAGGGTGCCGCCGGCCAGGACGGCGGCGCTGCCGGCCAGCATCCAGGCGGCGGCCCGCGGCGGCAGCGCATCGGCGAGGCGGCGGGCCAGCGGGGCGGCCAGGAAGGGCAGCAGCAGGGGGACCCAGACGGCGAGCATCATCGGCCCGCCGTTCCCGGTGTCTGAGCCCCGGGGTTGCCGTCGCCGAGGAGGTCGCGCAGCAGCTGCTCGTCCTCGGCGGAGAGGTCGGAGACGAAGCGGGCCAGCACGGTGGAGCGGTCGGTCTCGCGGCCGAGCTCGGTGTGCATCCGGCGGGCGGCGAGCCCGGCGGTGTCCTGGACGGTCGGGGTGTAGGCGTAGGCGCGGCCGGCCCGGGTGCGCTCGACCGTCCCCTTGTCGAACAGCCGGGCCAGGATCGTCGCGATGGTGGTGCGGGCGAGGTCCCCGCCGAGCGCGGCCTGGACGTCCTGCGGCGTCATCGGCTGCCGGGCGGACCAGAGGGCGGCCAGCACCTCGGCCTCCAGCTCCCCGGCGGGCCGGCGGGCGGACGGTACGTCGGGCATGGCGGCGCTTCCTCCAAGTATCGTCTACAGTCGTGTAGACCGTCTACGCAACTGTAGACGGTCCGGGCGGGTTCGGTGCGAACCGCCCTCCAACGTACGGGAGGTCCGTCGGCCTTGCTTCAGTTCCTCGCCGATCCGGCCGTTCACCTCGCGGTGAACCCGCTGGACGCGTCCTCACTGCTCGCCGCCTTCGGCGCGCTCGGCATCGCCGTCGTGCTGTTCGCCGAGACCGGGCTGCTGGTGGGCTTCTTCCTGCCCGGCGACTCGCTGCTGTTCACCGCCGGGCTGCTCTGCGTGCCCGGCGCCACCAAGGGCCCGCAGCTGCACCTGTGGCAGGTGCTGCCCGCCGCCCTGGTCGGCGCGCTCGTCGGCGCCCAGGTCGGCTACCTGATCGGCCGGCGCGGCGGCCGGGCGCTGCTCGGCCGGACCAGGCGCAAGAGCCTGCTGGAGGGCGTGGCGCGGGCCGAGGAGCTGCTCGCCAAGTACGGCCACGGCAAGGCGATCGTGCTCGCCCGGTTCATCCCGGTGGTCCGAACGGTGCTGAATCCGCTCTGCGGCGTGCTCGACGTGCCGGTCCGCTCGTTCACCCTGTGGCAGGTGGCCGGAGGCGTGGTCTGGACGGTCGGCGTGGTGTTCGCCGGGTACGGGCTGGGCTCGTCCATCCCCGGCATCGACCAGTACCTGCTGCCGATCATCGGTCTGGTAGTAGTTGTCTCCGTGCTCCCTATTGTTCTCGAACTGTTCCGCGCCCGTAAGGCGCGACGTCATGGAGGTGACATGTGACGACCTCCCGGGCGCTCGCCGTGTACGACGGCAGCGGAATCGACGGCGGCCTGTACACCCGGGTCAACGGCTGGGCGCAGTCGGCGCCGCACTGGCTGGACGAGCTGATCAAGGTCTGGTCGGCGCTCGGCCTCGGGCTGTTCGCGGTCTTCATGCTCTACGCCTGGTGGCGGGCGCGCGGCGCGGACTCGGCCGTGATGGCCAGGGTGCTCGCCTCGCCGGTGATCGTGGTCGTCGCCTACGGCGTCAACTCGGTGTTCAAGGGCGCGGTCGAGGAACTCCGGCCGTGCGCGCAGATCCCCGGCAGCGTCTCGCTGGAGACCTGCCCGGGCACCGGGGACTGGTCCTTCCCGAGCAACCACTCGGTGATAGCCTTCGCCGCCGCGACCGCGCTCTGGTTCGTCAACCGGCGGCTCGGCCTGGTGGCCGGCCTGTTCGCGGTGCTGATGGCCGCCTCCCGGGTCTGGGTCGGCGTGCACTACCCGCACGACGTGGCGGTGGGCGCGCTGGTCGGGCTGCTGGCCGCGGCGGTGCTGGCGCCGCTCGCCGGGCGCTGCGGTCCGCTGGTGGACCGGATGCGGGCGGGCGCGCTGCGGCCGCTGCTCGGACCGGGGCAGCCGCCGGTCGTGGCCCGCGGGTACGCGTCGTACGGGTCCCGGCAGCGCTGAGCCGGACTTCCGCCCCTGCCCCTTGTCCGGTCTCGGACGGCGGGTGGAGCATGTGAGCCGGGCGTGGAGCCTCCTTCGGGGGCGCCCGCCCGGCTCAGTCGTGCTCGGGCGCGCGGGCGCCGGGCGTGCCAGCGGAGGGAGTGCCGAATGCCGTACCGACTCGACATCACGCAGGGGGACTGGCCGGGCGACCTGCTGCACAAGGGCGTCGAGGGGCTGCTGGCCGAGGCCATGGTGCTCACCCTCGCCACCGCGGGCCACGAGCACGGCCCGCACGCCAACCTGGCCTTCTTCGCGTACGACGACGACCTCGTCCTCTACTTCGTCAGCGAGCGCTCCACCCGGCACAGCCACCACCTGGCCGAGGAGGCCCGGGCCGCCGCCACCGTCTTCCTGCCGCCGCCGGTCTTCGGCGAGCAGCTGCGCGGCCTCCAGCTGACCGGCAGCGCGAGCGAGGCCTGGGGGCGGCAGGCCGAGGCGGCGCTGGCCGCCTACCAGGGGCGTTACCCGGTCTTCGCGCGGGACGAGGAGGTCCGGCGGCAGTTCCTGACCGGGGGCGGGGCGGCGGCGCTGTACCGGTTCCAGGTGGAGGAGCTGACGGCGGTGGACGAGCCGAACTTCGGGCGGCGCAACTACCTGCGGGCCCGGGTGGTGCGGTCGTAGCCGCCGCGGCGGCCTCGGGGTGGCCGACGGGTTGTCTGTACAACTTCCCAGGTGGTTCATCTGCGGGACGGCGTCCCGACGCCCCTCGGACACCCGGGCGCACCAGCCTGGACGCATGAGAGTCATCGTCGTAGGAGCAGGCGTCCTGGGCAGCATGCACGCCTGGCAGGCCGTCGAACGCGGCCACGAGGTCGTCCACCTGGAGCGCGAGACCGAGGCGCGCGGCGCCTCGGTGCGCAACTTCGGCCTGGTCTGGGTCAGCGGCCGCGCGCAGGGCGAGGAACTGGACACCGCGCTGCGCGCCCGCGAACTGTGGGAGTCCATCGGCGCCCGCGTCCCGGACCTCGGCTTCCGGGCCAACGGATCGCTCACCGCGATCCGCACCGAGGCCGAACTCGCCGTCGCCGAACAGGCCCTGGCCCTGCCGGACGCCGCCGCCCGCGGCTACCGGCTGCTCGACCCGGACGAGACCCGCGCCGCCAACCCGGCCCTGCGCGGCAAGCTGCTCGGCGCCCTGTGGTGCGGGCGCGACGCCGCAGTCGAACCCCGCACCGCCCAGCCCGCGCTGCGCGCCGCCCTGGAGGCCACCGGCCGGTACACCTTCCTGCCCGGGCGCGAGGTGCGCGAGGTGGTCGGCGAGAACGCCGTCCGCGACGACCACGGCGACGTCCACACCGGCGACCTGGTGGTCCTCTGCACCGGCGCCTGGCTCGGCGGCCTGGTCCGCGAACTCGCCCCCGCCCTGCCGGTCCGCCGGGTGCGGCTCCAGATGATGCAGACCGACCCGCTCGGCGAGACCCTCACCACCTCCGTCGCCGACGGCGACAGCTTCCGCTACTACCCCGCCTTCGCCGGCACCGCCCTGGACCGGCTGCGCGAGACCCAGCCGCAGCCGCCCGTCGCCGCCGAGCACCGGATGCAGCTGCTGATGGTCCAGCGCCGCGACGGCGGACTGACCATCGGCGACACCCACGAGTACGACCAGCCGTTCGGCTTCGACGTCGTCGAGGACCCGTACGACCACCTGGTCGGCGTCGTCGAGGACCTGCTCGGCCGCCCGATGCCGCGGATCCGCCGCCGCTGGGCCGGGGTGTACGCGCAGTGCGTCGACACCACCCGGGTCGTCCACCGCGAGCGCGTGCGCGACGGCGTCTGGCTGGTCACCGGCCCCGGCGGCCGCGGCATGACCTGCTCGCCCGCCATCGCCGAGACCACCGCCGACCTCGCCAACCTGTAAGGAGCGCCGCTGTGAGCAACACCGCTGTGACCGATACCGCTGTGACCAATGCCGCTGTGACCGCCGACATCCGCCTGGTCGTGCTCGATATGGCCGGCACCACCGTGGCCGACGACGGCCTCGTCGAGCAGGCCTTCACCGCGGCCGCCGCGGCGCTCGGCGTCGAGGCCGGCAGCCCGGAGTTCGACCCGATGCTGGCCCACGTCCGGGCCACCATGGGCGAGTCCAAGATCTCCGTCTTCCGGCACCTGTTCGGCGCGGAGGAGAAGGCCCAGCGGGCCAACACCGCCTTCGAGGCCGCCTACCACGACCTGGTCGACGCCGGGCACTGCGCCGCCCTGCCCGGCGCCGCCGAGGCCATCGCCGAACTGCGCGGCCAGGGCCGCAAGGTGGTCCTCACCACCGGCTTCTCCCGGGCCACCCAGGACCGCATCCTGGACGCCCTCGGCTGGCGGTCCGTCGCCGACCTGACCCTCTGCCCCGCCGAGGCCGGCCGCGGCCGCCCGTACCCCGACCTCGCGCTCACCGCCCTGCTGCGCACCGGCACCGACTCGGTCCGCCAGATCGCCGTCGCCGGCGACACCGGCTACGACATGCTGACCGGCACCCGGGCCGGCGCCCCGGTCGTCGCGGGCGTCCTCACCGGCGCCCACGACGAGGCCCGGCTGCGGGCCGACGGCGCCACCCACGTCCTCGGCTCGATCGCCGAACTGCCCGCGCTGCTGGGCTGATGCGGCGTTCCGCCCCGGGCGGCGGCCCGGGGCGGAACGGTGGGCTCAGGCGACCGGCCGGCTCAGGCGGACGACTCCTTCGGCCGGCGCACCGACCAGAGCAGGGTGCCGTCGATCAGGACGTTGCAGCCGAGGAACGCCAGCAGGTAGGCGGAGGAGTCGGCCTCGCCGGGGAGCTTGGGGGCGACCCGCCCGGCCGGGTCCATCCGGACGGTGATCACCTGGCCGCGCTTGAACCGCGGGGAGTTCTCGGTGAGCGGGCCGCCCGGCACGTCGTCGTTCAGCTCCGTGGAGGCCAGGCTGTACGCCCGCCCGGTGCCGTGGAGGGCGTCGGTGACCTTCTCGTCGACGACCACGGCCTGCACGGTCCGCCCCGAACCCAGGATCAGGTTCGCCCAGGCCTCGGTACCGGCCAGGTAGGCGACGAAGCCGACGACGGAGATGCCCAGGCCCCAGGCGACCATGTTCTTCTGGAACCGGGGGTTGCTGTCGGCGTCGCGGCGCACGGCGAACGCGTACAGCACGATCAGCGGGTAGGCGAGCCCCACCACCGCGGCGAGGAACGAGTTGACGTAGACGTCCAGCGCGATGACGCCGACGAGCACCGCCGTGGTGACGGCGATGAGGGCCAGGGCCCCGCCGAGTCGGCGGGGCCCGCTCCGGGTGGTGCCCTGGTCGGGCTGGGTGATCGTCACCCGAAGGCCTTCCGGATGTTGTCCTGCCGCTCGGGCGGCAGGGCGTTCGACGTCTCGTTCAGCGGGGGGTAGAAGGAGATCCCGCTGATGGCGGCGCCCACCAGGACCGACCAGCCGTCCCAGTAGTCCAGGTGCTGGGTGGAGAAGACGACGGCGAGCACGTGGGGGCTCCACGGGTGCGCGAACAGGGCCTCCAGCTGGCGGACGGTGGTGACGCCCGACCCCGGCAGGCCGTAGGCCGTCCCGGACACGGGCACGGCCAGGTCGCGGACGGTCACGGCGGCCCGGCCGAGCGGGAAGTCGAGGACCTCGATGTCGGCGTCCGGCCAGGCGGTCGCGAGCTCCCGGGCGACGCGCTGGGGGTAGCCGCCCGGGGCGCCCTGCTCCTGCTCGCGCAGGTACAGGCTGAACACGCCCTGGACGATCTCGCCCTCCTCGGTCTGCACCAGGCAGTTGGAGACGTGCACCGCACCCTCGCGCAGCTGTGCCTGGAGGGCGAGCTCGGCGGAGACGGCGATGCCGAGCTTCTGCTCCGGACCGGCGTCGGTGAGCCCGTCGAGCCCGTCCACGATCCGGCTCATCCGGTCGCCCGGGTCCTCGGCCAGGTCGATGTCCGTGAACCCCTCGGGCAGGGAGAGCCAGATGGACGGCGTGGTCGTATCAGTCATGTCCCACTCCCCAGACACCGGTGACGATCGCGCTGCCGCCGCCGAGCAGGGCGGGCAGGATCCGGCCCTTGCCGCTGCCGCCGATGGCGCCGCCGGCGCCGTTGAGCGCGGTGCCGCCGCCGGTGGTGTAGTTGATCGCGGCGCCCAGCCCCGGGCTCGGGCTGTCGGTGAAGAGGCCGGCCGCGGTGGGGGCCGTCAGCGCGACCCCGCTGGCCGCCTGCACGCCGTCGGAGACGTTCATCGCGGCGGCCTTGGAGAGCCCGAGCTTCATGGCGGGCTTCTCGATCGCGGTGGTGAAGATCGGGCTGGCCGGGTCCATCGCCCGGGCGGCGACGCGGATCTCCTTGGCGCCGGCGCTCACGGCCTTGGCCCCGCCCTCGGCGGCGCGGGCGCCCCGGAACGCGGTGACCCCGCCCTTGAGGAGGGCGCCTCCGGGCAGGGCCCCGAGGAGGTCGCCGGCCAGGGTGAGGTCGTTGCCGAGGTTGTCCCAACTGGTCGGCATCAGGCCCTTGATGCCGTACTGCTTGGCGTGCAGGCCCGCCGCGCCGACGCTCAGCAGGATGGCGGGCAGGGCGAACGCGGGGCAGAAGATGGCCGCGACGCCGCAGATGCCGGAGGCCACCGTCAGCAGGTCCCCGCCGTGCTTGCTGAACCAGTCGCCGATCTTGCTGAGCATGCCCGGCTCCGGCGGGGCCTTGCTGTCGGCGGCCTTGCGGACGGCCTCGGCCGTCTTCTGGGCGTCCGACTTGTGGGTCCCGGCGAGCTCGTGGGCCTGCTTCTGGAGGCCGGCCAGCTCGTTGGAGGCGCTGGTGAGCAGACTGGCGGCGGAGTCCAGGTGGTTCTTCGCCGTGTTGTAGCGCTGCTCCGCGGCGGCGAGGCTGGCGTCGTCGGGGTAGGAGCGGCCGGCCAGTTGGAGGTCGGGGGCGGCGGCCGCGGCGCTGTGGGCCTTGTCCGCCTCCTCCTTCTTCTTCTTGGCGGCGACCGCGGAGGCGGCCAACTCGGCTGCCTTGGGCTGGTGTTCGGTCAGCGCCTTGTACCAGACGTCGAGCGCCGTGTAGGCCGAGGTGATCGAGTCGGCGGCGTCCTGGAGGTAGCCGGGGAGCTTGCCGAACTGCTCGGAGAACTTCTTGGCGGCCTCACCCGTCCACTGGCCCTCGTTGTTGGAGATCTGGGAGAGCGTGGTGTGCACACCGCTCAGGTGCTGGCCGACCCGGCGCAGGCTGGTGCTGAGCGCGGTGACGGCGGCGGAGTCGCCGGGCGTGGGGTTGAAGCCGAGGCCGGACCAGTCGGGCGCCGGCGTGGGGGCGCTCACGACTGCCCCGCCGGGGCGAGGACCTTGACGATGCTCTGCTCGGTGCCGTCGTAGTTCTTCTGCACCTGCTCAAGGCCCTCGTCCAGGGCCTTGACGCACTCGCGGACCTTCTTCAGGCCGAACTGCCACTTGTCCTTGAAGTGCCCGCAGGCCTCGTCCAGGAAGTCGAAGCCGGTGCCGGTGTGGCCGGCCGCCTCGAAGGCCTTGAGGCCCTGGTCGAGTTCGTCGGCACAGCCTTTGAGGTCTTGGGCCAGTTTTGCGAGGAATTCGGTACTGACTTTGAAGTCGGACACTTTCGCCCCCCGATGCGTCGATTGTCGGACCGGGCGAGCATAGCTCCAGCCGACCGGGGAGAGATCGTCACGGTCGTAACCGGAGGCGGTCGTTACGGGACCTTTACGGGCCGTCGACGCCTTCTTGACGTCGGCGGCCCAGCTTCGAGGTGTATACGTACGGTCGGTCTCAGCGGCGCCAGAAGCCGCGCTTCTTCGGGGTGACGAGCCGCACCACGGCCGTGACGAACAGCTCGGCGACGGGGGAGGGCCCCGGGCCGTGGTTGAGGTGGCTCTCGGCGGTCCACTCGCCGAGGACGGTGCCGGGGCTGCCGTCGAAGGGGCTGAACGCGTGCTCCAGGGTCACGTAGCGGACGGTCCTGGCGCCGCCCGGCTGGACGGCGGCGACGAAGTGGGCCTCGGTGGCGCCGACCGGGGCGGGCAGGGTGACCAGCAGCATGTGGTGGCCGTCGACCGACAGGTGGCGGCAGTCGAGGCCGTGGTCGGGCAGGCGGTCCTCGGGCGGCAGGGTGCTGCCGAGGTCGTCCCAGATCTGGGTGACGACGGGCAGCAGGCTGCCGCCGTCCGGGGTCGGGGTGGCCACGCGCGGGCCGAACTCCAGCACCTGGCGGGCCAGCTCGCGGTGGACGAAGCGGTAGTGGTGTGGGCGGGGGTCCGTCATGGGGGACACCGTAGCGAAGCGTCCGGGGCGGGTCGTCGGCACGTCCGACGTCCCGCCCCGGCAGGGGAGTTGACCAGCGAATTCAGAATTGACGAAACGTCAGAAAGAGCTTTGGAAACGGCGTCAGGAGTGCCCGCCCCTGAGGTTGAGCACGACCACCCCGACGATCACCAGCGCGATCCCCAGCCACTGGAGCCGCCCGAGCGACTCGCCGAAGGCGACCACCCCGATCCCGGCGACCGCCGCGGTGCCGGCCCCGGACCAGACCGCGTAGGCGACCGAGACCGGTATGTGCTTGAGCGCGCGGCCGAGCAGCAGGAAGGAGAGCACGTAGCCGACACCGACGCCGAGGCTCGGCCAGAGCCGGGTGAACCCCTCGGTGAGCTTGAGGCAGCTGGTGGCGCAGACCTCGCTGATGATGGCCAGGGCGAGCAGGAGATAGGGCATGTCAGGGTCGAACCGCGCCGGCGCCGGCGAGCTTCCCGAGCAGGGCGAGGTCGGCCTGCTCCAGGCTGGCGAGCAGGGTGATCCGCTCGCCCCGCGGCATCGGCACCGGGGTGGACGGCACGGCGAGCACGGCGCAGCCGGCCGCGGTGGCGGAGGCGACCCCGGTCGGGGTGTCCTCGACGGCGAGGCAGTCGGCCGGGTCCAGGCCGAGCCGTTCGGCGGCGGCGAGGTACGGGTCGGGCGCGGGCTTGGTGCGCGGGGTGTCCTCGGCGGCCAGGGTGACGGCGAACCAGTCCCGGCCGATGGCGGACAGCACCAGGTCCACCACCCGGCGCGGGGAGGCGGAGACCAGCGCGGTCGGCACCCCCGCGTCGCGCAGCGCGGCCAGCAGGGCGAGCGCGCCGGGGCGCGGCACCGTCTCGGCGGCGACCTTGGCGGCGAAGGACTCGCCGAGCCGGGCGGCGAGTTCGGCCTCGCTCAGGGCGGTGCCGCTGACCGCGTGCAGGTGGGCGGCGGTGTGCTCGACGGCCTGGCCGAGCACCTCGGGGGCGTCCTGGTCGGTGAGCGGGTGGCGCAGTTCCTCGGCGAGCTCGGCGGCGGTCTGCCACCACAGCTGCTCGGTGTCGACCAGGGTGCCGTCCATGTCGAACAGGACGGCGGCGGGCAGCGCGTTGGACGCGGGCATGGCGGTGTCAGGCATGGCGGTACCTTCGGTGGTTCTCCGGCGCTTCGTCGGCGCTTCTTCGGTGCTCCGCCGGTACGTCGTCGGGCGGAGCGGGGAGGTACGAGGCTCTCAGGCGGCGCGGCGGTCCACCAGCACCGGGCGCTCCGGCAGGGTGAGCGCGGCCCGGGCGCCGGCCGGCAGCGCGGCGGCGGCCTCGGTGGGCAGGTCGGCCTTGACCTCGGTGCCGTCGTCCAGGCGGACGGTGAGCCGGGTGACGGCGCCCAGGAAGGAGGCGGTGACCACCAGCGCGGGGCCGTCCTCGGCCGGGGTCAGGGCGACGTTCTCCGGGCGGACCAGCACCTGGAGCTCGCCGTCGGCCGGGACCGCGCCGTCCACCGCGTGCCGGCGGCCGAGCACCTCGACGCCGTCCGAGGTGCGGGTGCACGGGATGCGGCTCATGGTGCCGACGAACTCGGCGACGAAGGCGGTGGCCGGCCGGCCGTACAGCTCGGACGGGGCGGCGCACTGCTCCAGCCGTCCGGCCCGCAGCACCGCGACCCGGTCGGCCATCGACAGCGCCTCCTCCTGGTCGTGGGTGACGAACAGGGTGGTGATGCCCAGCTCCTGCTGGAGGCGGCGGATCTCCTCGCGCAGCTGGAGGCGGACCTTGGCGTCCAGCGCGGACAGCGGCTCGTCCAGCAGCAGGACGCGCGGCTGGAGGGCGAGCGCGCGGGCGAGCGCGATGCGCTGCTGCTGGCCGCCGGACATCTGGTGCGGGTAGTGGTCGGCGCGGTGCGGCAGGCCGACCAGCTCCAGCAGCTCCAGGGCCCGCTTGCGGCGCTCGGCCTTGCCGGTGCCGCGCATCCGCAGCCCGAAGGCGACGTTGTCCAGCGCGGTCAGGTGCGGGAAGAGGCTGTAGGACTGGAACACCATGCCCGCGTCGCGCTTGTGCGCGGGGATCGCGGTGATGTCCTGGCCGTCGACCAGCACCTCGCCGGAGTCGTGCTGCTCGAAGCCGGCCAGGATGCGCAGCGCGGTGGTCTTGCCGCAGCCGGACGGGCCGAGCAGGGCGAGCAGCTCGCCCGGGCGGACGGTCAGGTCCAGGCCGTCGAGGGCGGTGGTGGCGCCGAACGCGCGGCGCAGGGAACGGAATTCGACGGTGGCGCTGCCGGAGGCGAGCGGGGCGTCGGCGGCGATGGCGGTGGCCGTGGTCATGACTGGTGACTCCGGGGGGTTTCAGGAGGTGGCGGTCTTGGCGCGGCGCTCGCGCCCGGCGGTGGCCAGCAGGAGCAGCAGCAGCCAGGTGAGCAGCAGGCTCAGGATGGAGACCGCGACCGACATGTGGGCCTGGCTGTTGCCGACCGAGTAGATCCAGACCGGGAAGGGCTGGAAGCCGAGGATCGAGGCGGTGGTGAACTCGCCGAGCACCAGGGCCAGGGTGAGGAAGGAGGCGTTCAGCAGCGCCCCGCGCAGGTTGGGCAGGACGACGGTGAACACCGCGCGCGGCCAGCTCGCGCCGCAGTTGCGGGCGGCCTCGACCAGGGTGCGCACGTCCATCGAGCGCAGGCCGGCGTCCAGGGCGCGGTAGGCGAGCGGCAGGGCCATCAGCACGTAGGCGATGACCAGCACCAGCGGGAAGTCCGGGTCCTGGATGAACACGAAGGTCTGGAAGAACGGGGTGTCCATCAGGTAGTCCGGGCCCCAGCGGAGCACGCCGATCAGGCCGGCGGTCAGCGCGACCGGCGGGACGACCAGCGGCAGGGTGCAGAGCACGTCGAGCACCGGGCGCAGCTTCGGCGAGCCGAGCCGCACGGAGATCAGCGCCGGGACGAGCAGGAGCAGCAGCACCACGACGGTCACGACGGCGAGGCCGAGGGTCAGCCAGAGGCTGTCCAGGAAGCCGGGGGCGGAGAGCAGCCCGGTGTAGGCCGCGAAGGAGATGCCCTGGGGGTCGTCGATCGAGAACCAGAAGGAGGCCGCGAGCGGGACGACGAAGTAGATGCCGGCCAGCAGCAGCACGGCTCCGCGCCACCAGCGGACGGTGCGTCGGCCGGGGCGGGCGGGGGTGGTCAGCTGAGCCATCGGGCGCTCCGGCGCTGGAGGGGGAGGTACACGGCCATCACCAGGACGGCCACGAAGATCATGTTGAGGCTGAGGGCGAGGGCGAGGTTGCCCTGGCCGACCAGCACGTTGCCGGAGAGCGCGTCCGCGATCGAGCGGCTGACCAGCGGGACGGTCGCGCCGACCATGGCGGCGGCCGTCGCGTAGGCGGCGAAGGCGCTGCCGAAGAGCAGCACGAAGCCGCCGAGCAGGGAGGGCAGCAGGATCGGCAGGGCGACGTGGAGCCAGTACTGGACGGTGGTGGCCCGGTTGTTCTGGGCCGCCTCGCGCCACTGGGTCCGCAGGCCGTCCAGGGCCGGGGTGATGGTGAGCACCATCAGCGGGACGAGGAAGTACAGGTAGACGACGGTCAGGCCGGTGAACGAGTACAGCGACCAGCCGTGGTCGGTGAGGTGCAGCAGCTTGGTGATCTCGCCGGCGTTGCCGAGGGTGGCGACGAACGCGAAGGCGAGCGGCAGGCCGCCGAAGTTGGCGAGCACGCCGGAGGCGGTGAGCACCGCCTGGCGCAGCCAGCCGCGCCGGGAGGTGACGACGGCCTGGGCGAGCGGCAGGCCGAGGACGGTGGCGAGCAGCGCGGTCAGCGCGGAGAGCTTGAGGCTGCTCAGCATGGCCGTCTGGTAGCCGCCCTGGACGGAGGCCGTCAGGTTGTCGAAGGTGAACTGCCCGGCACCGGACTCCGCGTCGCTGGAGGTGGTGAACGCGCCGATCACGATGGCGACGGCGGGAAGGCCGAAGCCGATCAGGAAGAACAGCAGCAGCGGCACGGCCGCCAGCCAGGACGCGCCGCCGAGGCGGGCGAGCGGCCGGCGCCGCGGGCCGGGCGCGGTGGTGGTGGGGGAGGTGGTCGTGGCGGTGGCGGACGCCCCCGCGCCGCCACCGGGGGAGGTGGCGGCGGGGGTGGTCGGCACCGGGGTGGGAGCCGTGGTCATGAGTGCCTTTTCTCAGCCCGAAGTGCGGTACGTGGCCTGGGTGTCAGCCCGCGATCGCCTTGGTCCAGTTCTCGGTGACGACCTTCTTGGCCGCGTTGATCTGGTCGACGGTCGGGAAGGTGGTGAACGGCTTCTCGACGGCGGGCAGCTTGGCGGCGCCGGCGGCGTCCAGGGTGCCGTCCTTCTTCAGGGCCTCGAAGGTGGACGGGGTGGCGTAGCCGCCGAGGAAGAGGTTCTGGCCCTCGGTGCTGAACAGGTACTCCTGCCACAGGCGGGCGGCCGCCGGGTGCGGGGCCCACTTGTTGACGGCCTGGTTGTAGAACTGGGCGTAGGAGCCGTCGGTCGGGATGGAGACCTTCCAGTCGACGCCCTTGTCCTTGAACTCGTCGGTGTAGCCGGCGTTCAGGTAGGACCAGTCGATCGAGATCGGGGTCTCGCCCTTCTCGACGGTGGCCGGGGTCGACTCGACCGGGTTGAAGTTGCCGGACTGCTTCAGCTTGCCGAAGAAGTCGATGCCGGGCTGGATGTTGTCCAGCGAACCGCCGTTGGCGAGCGCGGCCGCGTAGACGCCGCCGAAGGCGGAGCCGGACTTGGTCGGGTTGCCGTTGAGGGCGACCTGGCCCTTGTACTCCGGCTTGAGCAGGTCGGCGAAGGTCTTCGGGCAGTTGGCGATCTTCTTGGCGTCGCAGCCGATGGAGACGTAGCCGCCGTAGTCGTTGACGGCGGCGCCGTTCGCGTCCTTCATGGTGTCCGGCACCTTGTCGAAGGTGGCGACCTTGTAGGGGGCGAGGATGCCGTCCTTGACCGCCTGGAGGGCGAAGGCGCTGCCCAGGTCGACCACGTCGGGGGCGCGGTCCTGGCCCTTGCGGGAGTTGATCGCGTTGATCTCGTCCTGGCTGGAGCCGTCCGGGTTCTCCTCCTCGACCTCGATGCCGTACTTGGCCTTGAAGCTGTCGATGATCTTGCCGTAGTTCGCCCAGTCCCGGGGCAGCGTGATGACGTGCAGCTTGCCCTCCTTCTTGGCGGCGGCGATCAGGCCGTCCATGCCGCCGAAGTCGGCGGCGGAGGTGGCCGTCTTGGCGTCCTTGGCGCCGCCCTGGGCGGCGTCGCCGGACTTGGCGCTCGAACCGGCGGAGCCGCAGGCGGTGAGGGAGAGCGCGGCGGCGGTCAGGACGGCCGCGAAGGCGGCGGCGCGGGCGCGGTGCACGGTCACGGGGAAGTCTCCTGTTAAGGGGGCGTACTGCGAGGGCGCTCGCGGGGGGTTCCGCGGGCTGGCGTCTCGCGAAGGATCGCGAAGGCCTGGGACGGCCTGCGAAGGTTCGTGAAGCCTTGCGAAGGTTCGCGAGGCCTTGCGGAGGGCGGCGGGCCGACCGGGGTGAGCGATCGATCGACGTCGTCCGAGTTGACTAGCCAACTTCGCTGACGGCAGTAAGTACGCCGGAGTCCGGTGACGGGAAGGTGAACGGACGGCCCAGCGCCGGGGTCGGGTGCGGGAACGGTGGAATCCGGCCATCGGAGCGTGATCCGTTCGGTGCGATGCTTCGAAGGCGCAGCGGAGTAAGGTCGGGCTGTCCGCGCCGGTACGGCTGCGCAGGACACCGCCCCAGGAGGGACATTGACTGACGTGGCAACTGAGCCCCAGCGCCCCGAGGGCCCCCCGGCCGCGGACGGGAGCCCGGCGGCCGGAGCCCCCTCGGCGGCCGGGGAACCCCCGGCGGAGCGCCCCGGCGCGCTGTACCGGAAGGTGGCCGCCGACCTGCGCGAGGCGATCACCACCGGCGCGTACGGCGAGGCCGGCCGGCTGCCCGCCGAGGGCGCGCTGGCCGAGCAGTACGGCGTCTCCCGCGGCACCGTCCGCCAGGCGCTCGCGGTGCTGCGCTCCGACGGACTGGTCACCTCCCGCCGCGGCACCCGCCGGGTGGTCCTCGGCGGCGCCCGGGTGCAGAGCTTCTCCGAACTGCTCAGCTTCACGCACTGGGCGTACTCGATGGGCGAGGAGCCCGGCGGCATCCTCGACTCGCTGGTGCGCCGCCCGGCCGACGCCGCCGAGCGCGAGCAACTGCGCCTGGAGCAGGGCGCCGAGGTGTACGTCATCGTCCGGCTGCGGACGCTCTCCGGCACGCCGGTGATGGTCGAGCGCACCGTCTACCCGCCGCGGGTCGGCGAGATCGTCGCCGAGCTGCCGCCGGACGTGGTCTCGCACACCGAAGTGCTGCGCGAGCACGGCATCCTGTTCACCGACGCCGACCACACCATCGACATCGTCCCGGCCAACGGTGAGGACGCCCGGCTGCTCGGCTGCCGCCGGGGCGGTCCGCTGCTGCGCGAGCGGCGCCGCACGACCGACCCGACGGGCACGCCGGTGGAGTGGTCCCAGGACCGCTACCTGCCCGGGACGGTGGCGTTCAGCGTGCACAACTCCCTGGCCACGTCGGCGCTTTCGCGGCACGCGCGGGAGCTGGACTGAGCCCCTTCGGTTACCGCATGAGCGCGGCGAGCAGCGGGCGGTAGTGCGCGAAGCCGGGCGTCGGGGCGCCGGCCTCCTTCGCCTGCTCGTCCCAGCGCCGCACCGCCACCGCGTCCCGCGCGCCCGGGAGTTCGGCGAAGGCGGCGGCCTGCTGCTCGTCCATCGGGCCGCCCTGGACGGTCAGGGTGTACTCGGAGGCCGCGGAGAGCTTCTCCCGGTAGCCGGGCTCGACCGCGCACAGGTAGCGCTTGGCGGCCACGTGCAGTCGGACCGGCTCGGTGACCTCCGGGCCGAACCAGCCCGCCAGCCAGTCGGCCCCGGAGTCGCTGTGGCGGTTGTCCTGACCCTGCATCAGATCCGTTCCGTGCAGGGCACCGTGGAAGTGGCCGACGTCGTGCAGCAGCGCGGCGGCGACCAGGTGGTCGGGTGCCCCGGCCGCCTCGGCGGCAGCGGCGGCCTGGAGCATGTGCTCGGCCATGGTGACCTCCTCGCCCAGGTACTCCGCGGCGCCCTCGCCGGCGAACAGTGCGGCGATCGTGTCCAGGGCGGCGGCGCGGCGGCGCAGCGCGGCGAGGGTGGAGGAGAGCGAGTCGAGGTCGGCGTAGCAGCCCTGGAGGTGCCGGTGGCCGTCCTGCTGGAAGGCCGTCCGGGCGTGCAGCAGGCGGGTGTTGTCGAAGACCAGGCAGTCGCCGGGGCCGAGGCGGAAGGTGAGCTGGAGCTCGGGGCGCAGGGTGATCTCGGCGAAGCGGCGGTAGGCGGCGTAGAAGGCGTCCAGGCCCGATCCGCGCAGGGTGCCGGTCGAGCGGTTGTTGAACCGGACCTCGCGGATCCGCCCCTTCGGGTCCAGGTCGATCAGCGGGCGGTCGGCCCGGAGCTCGGTGCGGCGGTCGCGGAAGACGAACGGGACAGGCGTGCGGGTGAGGACCTCGAAGGCCTCCGGCGCCTCCTCCCGGAGGACCGCCGCGGCCTTGAAGCCGTCCACCAGTCCGGAGTCGCCGCCGGTCGCCGAGTTCTCCAGGCAGTGCAGCAGCTGGAGGGTCGGCACCGGGTCCCGGTACGGGTTGTCGGTGTGCGGGGCGATGGCGACGCTGGTGAAGGCGAGGTTGTTGGGAGACGGTTCGACCCGGACGTCGAACAGCTCCCCGTAGTTGGTGACCCGCACGTACCCGAAGCTCTCCGCCACCCGCAGCACCTGCCGCTCGACGGTCGGCACCCCGCGCAGCACGGCGAAGCCGCTGTCCCGGACGGCGGCCAGCACCGCGGCCTGCTCGGCCGGGTCGGTCAGGTAGGCCTCCCACGACGCCCCGGGGAGGCCGGGCGCGAAGTCCGCCGCCGTCCAGAGCCGCTTGCCCCGCTCGGTGCGCCCGTCGCCCTCGTCCGTCCCGTCCAGCCACTCCCGCGGGTACCGCGACCGGTGCCCGTCCGACCAGAGCACCTCCAGGTGCCCGTCGGCCTCCGTGCTCGCGGCGACCGCCAGGTCCGGCGGCAGCTCGTGGATCTGGAACAGCTTCTGTCCGTTGCGCGGGTCCCGGCACTCGGCGCACGGGCAGTTGTCGCGCAGCCAGTACGGCGGCAGCTCGGTCATCGGTCTTCTCCTCGGCGGCACTACGGCTGTCGTGTCGGCTGAAGTTGTATAGCCAACTTCAGCCCTGCCGGGAGCCTGCCCGCCCTCGGTGAGTTCCACGTGCCGAGCGGGTGAACGCCACGGGAACTGTGCCCGGTGGGCCGCCCCGGAAAGTCCTTGCACGTGATGGTCCGGACCTGCTCCAATCTGCGCGTGCATGAAGCCGATACCGCCCCGCCCGCCGTCCCCGCCGCGCCCGTGCCGGACGGCGTCCACGCCGAATCCGTGGTGGACGAGGCCCCCGCCGGCCCGCTCCCGCGTTCCCGCCGCAGGTTCTGGCTGGGCGTCACCGGTGTCGCCGTCCTCGGAGCGGCGGTCTTCGGCGTCGCCTTCGCGGACAACTTCGCCGCCCTCGGCGCGTACGGGTACCGCGCGCCGGAGTCCTTCGACGGGATGCGACTGCGCCCGGAGGTCTCCCAGGCCAAGCAGTCCACCAGTCTGGGCGGGCACTCCGGTGTCACGAGCACCGGCTACCAGGACCCCGCCGACAGTCGGGGGGCCGTCGTCATGGTCTACGAGAAGCACATCTTCCTGCCCTCCTCGGAGCTCGACGACGTCGTCGCCGCCCAGGACACCGAGGAGGTGACCCTCACGGGCCTGCGCGACGTCGAGCCCGGCGAGCGGGGCGGGGCCATGAAGTGCGGCCTCGGGAACACCCTGGGCAAGCCCGTCGCCGTCTGCGCCTGGGCCGACGGCAGCATGTGGGGCGTCTACGTGGAGTGGCTGCCGGGCCGGGCGCTCTCCGTCGACGCCGTCGCCGCCCGGACCCGCGAGTTCCGCAGGACGGCCGAAGTTCCGTCCTGAGCCACCCGGCCGCCGCCTCCGGCGGGCTGTTCGGGTGAGGGGGTGCGGGGCGCCGCGCGTTTCGGTGGGGGAGGGGTGGGGGCTGCGGCACTGTCGGGGTGGATTTGTCCCGATATATGAGAGGTGCGAGCAATGGCCCATTCCTCCTCCAATCCGCCCGGCTCGGGGCACACCGCGCTGCGGCGCGAGGTCGGCGTCATCGGACTGCTCTGGGCCTCGGTCGGGGCGATCATCGGCTCCGGCTGGCTGTTCGGGGCGCAGAAGGCGGCGGTGGCGGCCGGGCCGGCGGCGCTGGTGTCCTGGGGCGTCGGCGCGGTGGCGATCATCCTGCTGGCGCTGGTGCACGCCGAACTGGGCGGGCTGTTCCCGGTGGCGGGCGGCACGGCGCGCTACCCGCACTACGCCTTCGGCGGGTTCGCCGGGATGTCCTTCGGCTGGTTCACCTGGCTGCAGGCCGCGACCATCGCGCCGATCGAGGTGCAGGCGATGATCAACTACGCCCAGCACTGGAGTTGGGCGGACGGCCTGCTGAACAAGGACCTGACGCTGACCGGCTGGGGGTTCGTCGTCGCGGCCCTGCTGCTCGGGGTCTTCGTCGCGGTCAACTTCCTCGGCGTGCGGCTGCTCGCGCACACCAACAGCGCGGCCACCGTGTGGAAGGTCGCCATCCCGGTGCTGACCATCATCACGCTCGGCCTCACCGAGTTCCACGGCTCCAACTTCACCGTCCACGGCTTCGCCCCGGACGGGGCCAAGGGCGTGCTCGCCGCGATCAGCAGCAGCGGGGTGATCTTCGCGCTGCTCGGCTTCGAGCAGGCCATCCAGTGGGCGGGCGAGAGCCGCAACCCGCGCCGGGACATCCCGCGCGCCGTGCTCGGCTCGGTGGTGATCGGCACGGTCGTCTACGTGATGCTCCAGGTGGTGTTCATCGGCGCGCTGCCGCCGGAGACCTTCGCCAAGGGCTGGACCACGCTCGACTACCCCGGGATCAGCGGACCGTTCGCCGGCCTGGCGACCCTGATCGGCCTGGGCTGGCTGGCCACCGTGCTGTTCATCGACGCGGTCGTCTCACCGGCCGGCACCGGGCTGGTCTACATCACCTCCAGCTCCCGGGTCACCTACGGCCTGAGCCGCAACGGCTACGCCCCGCAGGCGCTGCAGTCCACCGACAAGCGCGCGGTGCCCTGGCTCGGCCTGCTGATCGCCTGGGTGGCCGGGGTGATCTGCTTCCTGCCCTTCCCGAGCTGGCAGCGGCTGGTCGGCTTCATCACCTCGGCGGTGGTGCTGATGTACGCGGGTGCCCCGCTGGCCTTCGGGGTGCTGCGCAAGCGGCTGCCGGGGATGGAGCGCTCGTACCACCTGCCCGGCGGCTCGGTGGTCTCGCCGCTGGCCTTCGTGGTGGCGAGCCTGGTCATCTACTGGTCCGGCTGGGACACCCTGTGGCGGCTCGGCCTGGCGATCGTGATCGGCTACCTGCTGCTCGGCGGGTACTCCTGGTACGCGCGCTCGAAGGGGATGCCGAACGCGCCCCGGATGGACTTCCGGGCCGGGCAGTGGCTGCCGGTCTACCTGCTCGGCATGGGCGTGGTCTCCTGGCAGGGCACCTTCGGCGCGGGCGCGCAGGGGAACCTGCCGCTGTGGTGGGACATCGCCGTCGTGGTGGTGTTCTCGCTGGTCGTCTACTACTGGGCGCTGGCGATCGCACTGCCGGCGGAGGAGATCGAGCGGAACATCCGCGGCGTCGAGGTGGTGGACGTCAACGGGCACTGACGGCCGGGTACGGCGGCGGCCCCGGGAGCTGCTCC
>NZ_JBHUAL010000177.1:0-20171 GCF_042789775.1 Kitasatospora sp. NPDC056800
GCCCTCGGGTCAGCCCCCGTCGCGACGGCCGCGCCGCGGGTCGGCGGAGGCCCGGCGCCAGTCCAGGTACTGCTGGCGGACGTACGAGCGCGCGTCGTCGTCGGTGGCGGCGGTGACGCCGTCGTGCTCGCACAGGTAGCCGGCCGAGATCCGCGCCCACACCACCTGCTCGCGGTCCGCGTCACCGCCCGCCAGCGCGATCCGGTCGGCCTGGGCGGCGGCGCGCAGCAGGTGGGCACGCCGCTTGCGGGGCGGGCTCTTGGCGGTGTTCCGGCCGGCCGCCAGGTACGCCTCCTCCTCCGCTACGCCCGGGGCGGCCGCGTACGCCTCCGCCGCCGTGGGCACCGGCCCGGCCGGCACGCTCCGCACCGCCGGGGGCGGCGTCGGCGGCAGCCCTCGGGTATGGAGCACGTCGTCGGCGAACTCCGGCCGGTCGACGGGCAGCCCGTGCCGGCCGAAGAGGGCGAACAGCTCGGCCAGGGCGCGCGGTTCGAGGCCGCGCGGCCGGTCGTCGTCGGTGACGTCGAACCGGCCGAGCAGCGGGCCCCAGAACCGGCCCGGCGGGTCCACCAGGCGCAGCCGGAGGGTGACCCGGTGGACGCTGGTCTCCTCCTCCTCGTCGAACTCCATGGCCAGGCCGCGGATCTCCGACCAGGCGTAGCGGCGCGGGACCAGCAGCCGGACCACGGTGAGGCCGTCCGCCTCCTCCCGCAGCCAGAAGGTGTGCGGCACTCCGACGGCCACCGCGCCGGCCACCACGGCGCCGACGAGCACGGCCGTCCCCGGGCCGACCAGACCGGACTCCCCCAGCACGATCACCGTCACCAGGGCCAGCAGGCAGCCGACGCCGATGATGTCCACCCGCCGCCGCATGTACGACAGCCGTACCGTCCGCATCCCGCCCCCTGGTGTCCCCTGCGTGTGGGCTCCACGCTCCCGGCAGCGGCCGGGCCCGGGCAAGCACCGGCGGGCAGCTGTGACGGCCCCGTGACGAACCCGGCCCACCACGCTCCGGACAGCGCTACCGCCCGCGCAGCCGCCGGACGAGGTCGCGGGCGGCCTCCGGCCAGCTCGGGTGGTCGAAGGTGAAGCCGGCGTCGAGCAGCCGGGTCGGGACGACGCGGCGACTCTTCATCAGCAGTTCGGTGTCGGAGCGCAGCGCGAAGGCGCCCAGCTCGGCCATCCAGCGGGTGGCGGGCAGGGCCAGCGGCATGCCCCAGGCGGTGCGCAGTTCGCGCATGAACGCGCGTTGCGGCAGCGGGTTCGGGGCGGCGAGGTTGACCGGGCCGGTGAGGTCCTCGCGGGCGATCAGGAACTCGACGGCGCGCGCGAAGTCGCGCTCGTGGATCCAGGAGACGTACTGGGAGCCGCCCGCGACGGGGCCGCCGGCACCGAGCCGGGCCAGCCAGGAGAGCGCGTCGAGGGAGCCGCCGCGCTCGGGGCCGAGGACGGCGGCGGTGCGCAGGGCGACCCGGCGGGTGTACGGGGTGTCGGCCTCCGCCTGGGCACGCTCCCAGGCCCGGGCGACGTCGATGCTGTGCTGCCAGGCGGCCGCGGCGTCGGGCTCGCTGCCGCCGATCAGGCCGTCCAGCTCGCCGTTGGGGGCGTCGTGGCGGTGGGCGTAGACGGTGGCGGTGCTCATCTGGAGCCAGTGCGCGGGCGGGCGGCGGGCGGCGGGCGGCCGCGACGGCCTCGCCGACGACCCGGGTCGACTGCACCCGCGAGTCCATCATCTCCTGCCGGTTCGCCTCGGTGGAGCGGCAGTTGACGCTGCGCCCGGCGAGGTTGAGCACGACGTCGGCCCCGTCGACCTCGGCCGCCCAGGCGCCGAGGGTCCGTCCGTCCCAGCCGACCTGCCGGGGCCCGGCGGGCCTGCGGCTCAGCACCACGACCTGGTGTCCGGCGGCGGTCAGGCTCCGGTCGAGCAGCGCCCCGAGTGCCCCCGATCCGCCGGGAATGACGACCTTCATGGCTTCCCCCTCCTGCCCCCGGTTCCTGGGAGCCCAGCCTAGCCCAAACTTCTGAACGCGTTCAATTACACCGTCCACGCCACCGCCCGGACGACTGAAACCGCGGTGAAACCGCACTGAAGGCGGGCCCCGGCAAGCTCCGGGGCATCGAAAGCCGCACAGCCGTGTGACGAAGGAGAGACCCGCCATGACCACCACCCCCGTCCGGCTCACCCCCGAGGACGTCGAGAACCCCGTCGGCGCCTACGCCCGCTTCCGCGAGCAGACCGGGCTGCCCCGGGTCGTCCTGCCCGGCCTGGACACCCCGGTCCGGCTGGTCACCCGCTACGCCGACGTCAAGGCCGCGCTCACCGAGCCCCGGCTGGTCCGGGACCGGGCGGGGCTCGCCGCTCCGGCCGACGCCGGATCCGACCCGCAGGACGAGCTGCTGGCCGCCGCCTTCGACAGCTTCCCCGCCGAGTACGCCGGCTACCTCTCCGGCCACCTGGCGCTGTTCGACGGCGAGGAGCATGCCCGCCGCCGCGCGCCCCTGACCCGCGCCTTCACCGCCCGCCGGATCGCCGCCCTGCGCGGCTTCGTCGAGCGCACCGCCGCCGAGCTGCTGGCCGACCTCGCCGCCCGGGACGAACCGGCCGACCTGCTGGGCGAGTTCGCCTACCCGCTGACCACCCAGGTGATCTGCGAACTGGTCGGCGTCGAGGAGGCCGACCGGTCCCGGGTCTGCGGCTGGATCCGCGACTTCGCGTACGGCGACGGCAGCCGCACGGTCGAGGGCCTGGTCGGCATCGTCGACCACGTCAAGGAGCTGATCGCGCGCCGCCGCGCCGAACCCACCGGGGACCTCATCTCCACCCTGGCCCACGACACTCGCGAGGGCGAGCAGCCGCTGGACGAGGACGACCTGGTCGCGGCCGTCTTCCTGCTGATCAACACCGGCATCACCCCGCCCGCGCTGTTCCTCGCCCACGGCCTGCTCGCCCTGTTCGACCACCCCGACCAGCTGGCCCGGCTGCGCGCCGAGCCGCAGCTGCTGGAGCGGGCCGTGCCCGAACTGCTGCGGTACATCACCCTGGTGCGGATCGGCGCCACCCTGTACGCCGCCGAGGACTTCACCTTCGCCGGGACGGCGCTGCGCACCGGCGACCCGGTCACCGTCGCCCTGCTGGCCGCCGACCACGACCCGCGGGAGTACGGCGAGGCGCCCGAACGCCTCGACATCGCCCGGCAGTTCGGGCGCGGCGACGGCCACCTGGCGTTCGGCCACGGCGCGCACTACTGCCTGGGCGCGGCCCTCGGCCGGCTGGTCACCTCGGTGGTGCTGGACCAGGTGCTGATCCGGCGACCGAAGGCGGCACTCGGGGTCGCGCGGGACGGGCTGGAGTTCGGCCACTGGCCGGCCGACGGCTTCCACCTGCTGCGGCTGCCGGTGCGGCTCTGAGCGGGCGGCGGCACGCCGGGGCCCGTTCTGGGTTCTGCGCTCAGCCGCCCACCAGCCGGCGCGCCTCGGCCGCCAGGGCGGACCGGTCAGGCGCCGCGTACGCGGCCACCGCCCGGCGGTACTCCGCCGGATCGGCCCGCTCCGCGTCCGCCCGGGCCGCCGCCGAGCCCATGGTCGGCTGGAAGGTGCGCAGGCAGCGGAACCGCTCGGCCAGCACGACCAGCCGTACGCCCGTCCGAGTCCGCTCGGGATCGCCCTCCCGGCCGCCCCGGTCCAGCGCCACCAGGCCGAGCGCGAGCAGCAGCGCCCCCGCGAGCGGGCCCTCCACCAAAGCGGCCGGCCGGCCCAGCAGTTCGACCAGCCGCTCCGGGAGGGAAGCCGCCAGGGCGGCCACCCGCTCCGACTCGCCGTACCGGGCGTGCGCGGCCACGCAGGCCGCCATCGGCTCCAGCGCCCAGGACGGCTCGGCGGGCGGCTCCGCGGCGCGGGCGAGCAGCTCGGCGGAGCGCCGCCACAGCGCCAGACCGGCGTCCACCTCGCCCCGGGCGAGGGCGAGTTCGGCCCGGACGCCCAGTTCGGGGGCGGGCAGCTCGGCGGCCTCCGCGGGCCGGTGGCGCACCGCCAGCTCCAGCCAGTGCTCGGCGCCGTCCGGGTCCCCCGCCTGCAAGCTGCCGATCACCATGCCCCAGCGCAGGCCCAGCATGTCGTTCCAGTCGCCGAGCCGGTCCAGCTCCGCCATCGCCGCGCCCAGCAGCGGCAGGGCCTCGGCGCCCCGCTCCCCCTGCAGATGCAGCTCGCCGAGCCGGGCGAGCGCCAGCACCCGCAGCCAGGGCACCGGCAGCGTCTCGAAGGCCGCCAGCGTCCGCCGCGCCGAGGCGGTCGCCCGCTCCATCTCCTGCGCGGCCTCCCAGCGGTAGCCGGCCACCGCCTCGGCCACACCGGCGAGCAGCGGTTCGGGGGCGGCGCACAGGGCCGCCAACAGCCCGCCGCCCGGGGCGCCCACCTCGCCATCGTTCGGGCCGAGCACCTCGGGGACGGCCGCCATCACGGTGGCGATGGCCCGCACCGGGGTGTCCGGCGCGGCCGGGGGCAGCCGCCGCAGGGCGGCGAGCAGCCGCAGCGCGCCGGTGCCGGTGCCGAGCCCGCCGCCCGCGGCGAGCAGGGTGTTGACGGTGCTCAGGGCGGCGAGGGTGCGCACCGGCTCCAGCAGGTCGGGCCCGGGCCGCAGCCGGGAGACCGGGCCGCCGGTGTCCTCGGCGAGGGCGAGCAGCCGGACGTAGTTGCCCTCGGTGGTCCACAGCCCGGCGAGGACGGCCGCGGCCGCGGCGACGGCGGGCCCGTCCCCGGCGGCGAGGGCCAGCCGCAGCGCCCGGACCAGGTTGTCCTGCTCGGCGCGGACCAGCCGCCACTCCGGTACGGCCGCCGGGCCGAACGGGCCGTCGTGGTGGTCGATGCCGAACTCCCGTGCCCAGACCAGGAACCGGGCGGTGACGGCCTCGTCCTCCGCCGCCTTCGTCCGCTCGGCCGCGCCGAACTCGCGGACCGTCTCCAGCATCCGGAACCGTCCCCCGCTCGGGGTGTCGGTCAGGCGCAGCAGCGACTGGTCGACCAGGTCCTCCAGGACGGTCAGGACGTCGGGGTCGTCGAGCAGTCGCCCGGCGGCGCGGGCGGTGAAGCCGCCGGGGAAGACGGAGAGCGCGCGCAGGGCGGCCCGGCCCGGCGGGTCCAGCAGGTTCCAGCTCCAGTCGACCACGGCCTGCAGGGTGCGGTGGCGCTGCGGCGCGTCCCGGGGCCCGCCGCGCAGCAGGGCGAAGCGGTCGGCCAGCCGGTCGGCGATCTCGGGCACCGCCAGCACCCGTACCCGGGCCGCCGCCAGCTCCAGGGCCAGCGGGAGCCCGTCCAGCCGGGCGCACAGCGCGGCGACCGGGCCGGCCGGCAGCTCGACGTCCGGGCGGGCCGCCCGGGCCCGCTGGGTGAACAGCTCGACGGCGGATGCCCGGTCCAACTCCGGGAGCAGGTACACCGATTCGGCGGAGATCCCGAGCGGGGTGCGGCTGGTGGTGAGCACCCGCAGGTCAGGGCGGGCGGCCACCAGCGCGTGCACCAGGTCGGCGACACCGCGCACCACCTGCTCGCAGTTGTCCAGTACCAGCAGCACCGGCCCGGCGGCGAGCGCACCGGCGATCCCCGCCCGGTCGCCGGCGCCGAGGGCGGCGGCCACCGCCCCGGCCACGTCCTGGTCGGCCGCCACTCCGGCCAGCGGCACCAGGTGCACCACCCGCTGCGCCGCCCCGCGCGCCACGGCGGCGACGACCCGGGTCTTGCCGAGCCCGCCGGGGCCGACCACCGACACCACCCGGGCGGCGCCCAGCAGTTCCGCCACGGCGGCGAGATCGGCCTCCCGGCCGACCAGCGGGTTCGGCTCGTGCGGCACCCCGCGCCGCACCGGAGCCGCCGCACCGCGCAGCAACTCCTGGTGCAGTGCGCGCAGTTCGGGCCCCGGGTCGGCGCCCAGGGCGTCCCGCAGGCTGCGGCGGTAGCGGTCGTACCGGCCGAGCGCGGCCGCCGCCCCGGCCGTCCCGGCCTCGCAGCGCAGCAGCTCCAGCAGCACCTCCTCGTCCCGCGGCTGCCCGGCGGCCTCCTCGGCGAGCGCTTCGACGGCCGCCGCGTGCCGCCCGGTGCGCGCCAGCGCGAGCGCCCGGGCCCGCCGCAACACCCGGTGGGTGCGGGCCCGTTCGGCGCGCAGCGCGGAGGCCGGGTCCGTCCCCTCGGGCTCCGCGGGAGCGGTGTCCCCGCCCCAGAGCTCCAGCCCCGCCTCGGCCTCGGCGAGCGCCCCGGCATGGTCCCCGGCCCGGGCCTTCTCGGCGCAGGCGGCGGCGTGCAGCAGCACCGCCGAGGCGTCCACCCGTTCCTCCCCGAGCCCCAGCCGGTACCCGGTCGGCGTGCTGGCGATCAGCTCCGCCCCGAACTTCGCCCGGGCCCGCGACACCAGCACCTGCAACGCCTTCTCCGGCCGCTCGGGCCGCTCCTCCGGCCACAGCCCGTCCACCAGCCGCCCCCGGCCGCACCCGGCCCGCACCTCCCCGGCCAACAGGGCGAGCAGCCCCCGCAGCCCGGGCGCGG
Source organism: Kitasatospora sp. NPDC056800 (assembly GCF_042789775.1). Lineage (NCBI taxonomy): Bacteria > Bacillati > Actinomycetota > Actinomycetes > Kitasatosporales > Streptomycetaceae > Kitasatospora > Kitasatospora sp. NPDC056800. The sequence continues at coordinate 6,532 of NZ_JBHUAL010000177.1, forward strand.
TGACCTCCTCACCCCGGCAGGAGACCGTGGACAGCACGCGCAGCTCGATCGTCACCGCGCCAGGGTAACGATCACCGGACCGTACGTCCGTTCTGATCCCCGGTCAGCGGACGTGGGCCTTGTCCCTCGTCCCTTGTCCCGCAAAGCGGCAGCGCCTACCCTCCCGATATATCGATCCGATACATCGAACCGATAGCTCGCGCCCCCGGGGCCGGTCGACCCCGGGCGGACGCCCGCGCGCTGTGCACCCGGCACAGCCCGCCGACCACGAGGAGCCACGATGACGGGGACCGACCACGGCACGGAGCACCACCGGGATGCCACCCGCGGCCACGCGCCCACCGGACAGGTGCCGGCGCAGGACGAACGACGGCTGCACAGCTCGTCGTTCGGCCGGGCGGCGGTCGCCTACGCCGAGCACCGCCCGGACTACGCGCACGCCGCCGTGCACTGGGCACTCGAAGCCGCGCCCGGCCCGCGGGTGCTCGACCTCGGCGCCGGAACGGGCAAGCTCACCGCCACGCTGGTCGCACTGGGCCACCAGGTCGTCGCGGTCGAACCCGACCCGGCGATGCTGGCCGAACTGCGCGGCACACTGCCGGACGTCCGCGCGCTGGAGGGGAGCGCCGAGGCGATCCCCCTGCCGGACGGGTCGGTCGACGCCGTGGTGTCCGGCAACGCCATGCACTGGTTCGACATGGCCGCCGCAGGCCCCGAGATCGCCAGGGTCCTCGCGCCCGGCGGCGTCCTGGCCGGCCTGTGGAACGTCTTCGACGACGGCGTCGACTGGGTGGCCGGCCTCGCCAGGGTCACCGGCCCCGCCGCCATCGGCCCGCGCGACGTGCCCGGCAGCTGGCGCACCGAGACGGCCCGGATGCACCTGCCCGCGTCGGGCGGCGCCGACGCCTGGTTCGACTCACCGGAACAGGCGGAGTTCCCCCACGGCCAGCGGCGCACCGCCGACTCCCTCGTCTCGACCCTCGCCACCAAGGCCGGCGTCCTGGTCATGCCCGAGCAGGAGCGCGAGGCCCTCCTGGAGGCGACCCGCACCTACCTCGCCGCCCGACCGGAGACCGGCCACGGCGAGTTCACCCTCCCGATGCTGACCAGCGTCCTGCGCGTCCGCCGGATGTGAGCTTCCGGCGGGATCCGGAGCCGCCACGGACAGGACGGCCGACAGCACCGTCACCTCGCGAAGCGGGTACGGGTACGGGGACCGTCGGCCGCCCGCCGCCCGCCGCCCGCCCGGGGCCCCTACAGCGTCCCGGCGTCCGGCCAGTTCGACCAGTGGGTGTTGGGCGCGAGCGTCGGGCGGTAGCGGCCCGGGTCCCCGGAGACCAGGACCTCGGCAACGAGCCGGAAGGTCTCGTGCCCACTCGGCCTGGTCTCCCAGAAGTCCTCGGGCTGGTTCCACTCGTCGATCCGCAGCAGCGGCGGCAGGTCGGCGGGAAGGTGGTCGCGCAGCTCGGCCTCGTCGGCGAGCAGGAGGGTGCGGTACTCGGGGACGAGTCGGCGGAACACCTCCTGGAGGGGCGTGCCCGCCTCGGCGTCGACCGGGAGCGGCCTGCCGCGGACGACGACCGGGGCACCGCCGCCGTACTCCTCGGCGCCCCCGGGGGCGATCTCCGCCATGTTGTCGACCCGGTCGAGGAAGCGGCCGAGGCCCGGTTCGCCCCGGGTGAGGCAGTTGCCGTAGCAGTGCACGAAGTCGACGAGGTTCCCGGCGCGCGGGTTGTAGCCCAGGAGTTCGGCGATCACCGCCCAGCGCGTACCGTCGCCGAACAGGTGCATCCGCGCGTCGACCGGGTAGCTGTAGCCGTTGTCCTGGTCCGGGAACCGGCCCTGCGCCGCGCAGTGGTCGAACTGACCGAGGATCGAGGAGATGGTCATCACCCGGACGACGCTAGGCCGTACCGCCGACACCGAACGGGGGTGGGGTCACTCGCCCGGGACGGCTTCCCCAGCGGCGTAGCCGCCGATTGCGAGGTCACAGCGGTGCCCGGCCGAAGGGGCCCGTTGCCGTGCGGCTGGTCGCGGACTGGTGGAGAGCCGTTCAATCGGCGCGGAGGGCGCGTTCCGTGATGTTGCGGGCCATGCCTCCGAAGACGGCGCTGTGGAACGGGGCGATGGCCCACCAGTAGGCGTGTCCGGCCAGGCCGTGCGGGTGGAACAGGGCCCGTTGCCGGTAGCGCGCCCCGTGCTCGCCGTCGGGTGTGACGGAGAGTTCGAGCCAGGCAAGCCCGGGCAGGCGCATCTCGGCCCTCAGCCGGAGCAGCCGACCGGGTTCGATCTCCTCCACCCGCCAGAAGTCGAGGGAGTCCCCGACCCGCAACCGGGCCGGGTCACGGCGGCCCCGGCGCAGTCCGACGCCGCCGACCGCGCGGTCGAGCCAGCCGCGCAGGGCCCAGGCGAGGGGGAAGGAGTACCAGCCGTTGTCACCGCCGATGCCTTCGATGACCCGCCAGACGGCGGTGACCGACGCGGTGACGGTGCGTTCCCGGATGTCCTGGTAGAGGCTGCCGCCCGCCCAGTCGGGGTCCGTGGGCAGGGGGTCGCTCGGGGCGCCGGGCAGGGAGGCTGAGGACCAGCGGGTGGCGACGTCGGCGTCCTTGATGCGGCGCAGGGCGAGCGTGACGGCCTGGTCGAAGCCGGTCAGCCCGTTCGGCGGGTCCGGGATCCACTCGGCGATGTCGTGCTCGCCGCAGACGACCTCATGGCGCAGGGACTCGACCAGGGGGCGGGCGATGGAGTTCGGCACCGGGGTCACCAGGCCGACCCAGTGGCTGGAGAGGCGGGGGGTGAGGACGGGCACGGGGACGATGAGGCGGCGGCGCAGTCCGGCCGCGCGCGCGTAGCGCCGCATCATCTGCCGGTAGTCGAGGACGTCGGGGCCGCCGATGTCGAAGGTGCGGTTCACCTCGGGTGGCAGGTCGGCGGCGGCGGCGAGGTAGCCCAGGACGTCGCGGACGGCGATGGGCTGGATACGGGTCGACACCCAGCGAGGGGTGACCATCGCGGGCAGGCGTTCGGTGAGGTAGCGGAGCATTTCGAAGGAGGCGCTGCCGGAGCCGATGATCACGGCGGCGCGCAGCTCGGCGGTCGGGACGCCGCTGGAGCGCAGGATGCGTCCGACCTCGGCGCGGGACCTCAGGTGGGGTGACAGGTCCGCTTCCGGCACCGCGGTGGGTACGAGGCCGCCGAGGTAGACGATCCGGGTGACGCCGGCGGCCGCGGCGGCGGCCCCGAAGGCTCGCGCGGCTTCCCGGTCGGTGGTCTCGAAGGAGGGTCCGGTGCCGAGGGAGTGGACGAGGTAGTAGGCGGCGTCGACGCCGTCGAGGGCCCCCGTGAGGGTTTCGGGCCGGGTCACGTCGCCGGGGACGACGTCGACGTCGGCCCGCCAGGGCTGGTCCCGCAGCCGGTCGGGGTCGCGCACCAGGCAACGCACGGAGTGCCCGCGCGCGAGCAGTTCGGGCACCAGACGGCCGCCGATGTAGCCGCTCGCGCCGGTCACCAGGCAGCGCTTCGAGTCGGGTCGCAAGGCGTTCATCTCGGCTCCTCGTCCGACGTCAAGGGTGTCGATTCCGGCCGGTGCCCGGACCGACGGGACCAGGATCCCGCCTTGCTTCCGGAGCCCGCGACCGGGTGGACCGGCGGGCCCGTCGGCCGGTCCTGGCGTTCGCCCGCGCCGAGGACCGGCCGGCCGTGCTGGAACCGGGCCGTGAGGTCCTCGGGCGCGATGATCGGGGGCGGGTAGTCTCCGTCGAGGAGCCATGGGCGGTGGATGGACGGCCCGGGCAGGTGGGCCAGTTCGGGCACCCATCGGCGTACGTAGTCGCCCCTGGGGTCGTAGCGGTCGGCCTGGCGCAGCGGGTTGAGCACCCGGTTGGGGCGGGTGTCGGTGCCGGTGCCCGCGACCCACTGCCAGTTGAGCTGGTTGACGGCGATGTCGCCGTCGACGAGCAGGGAGAGGAAGTGGGCCGCGCCGATCCGCCAGTCGAGGTAGAGCGACTTGGTGAGGAAGCTTGCCGTCAGCAGGCGGGCCCGGTTGTGCATCCAGCCCTCTTCGGCGAGCTGGCGCATCCCGGCGTCGATGATCGGGTAGCCGGTGCGGCCCTGCCGCCAGGCTTCGGCCTCGCGCTCGTCGTGGTGCCAGTGGTCGTCCCGGGCGCGGTAGTCGCGGTGTGCGGCGTCGGGACGGGCGGCGAGCACCTGGTGGTGGAAGTCGCGCCAGGCGAGCTGCCGGACGAAGGCCTCCGCTCCGGGCCCGCCGCGCTGGAGCGCGCCTGCCGTGAGCTCGGTGGCCGACAGGCAGCCGAAGTGCAGGTACGGGGAGAGCCGGGAGGTGGCGTCGGCCGCCAGATCGTCATGGACGTCGGCGTACGCGTCGACGTCCCAGCGACGCCGGAGTTCCCGGCCCGCTCTCTCGCCACCGTGCGGCAGGGAGGGCGAGAGCGGGCCCCTGAACACGAGGTTCTCGCTGCCGATGCCGTCCGGCGTGCGGATCACCCGGGGCGCGGCCAGGACGCCGCGGTGGGGGGCCTGCCGCCAGGCGCGGTGGTACGGGGTGAAGACCGCGTAGTGGTCGCGGCCGGCCGGGGTGATCCGGCCCGCCGGGACGACCGTCAGCGAGGCGTCGTGGACGTGCAGGCGGTTGCCGAACACCTCGCGCAGCCCTTCCTCCCGCCGGTGCGCGAAGGCGCTGACGCCCGCGGCGACGTGGACCGTCCCGGCGCCGGCTTCGGTGGCCACCTTGGCGGTCTGCTCGGCGGGCTCGCCGCGCCGCACGACCAGCCGGGAGCCGGCCCGGCGCAGCGAGGCGTCCAGGTCGGCGAGGCAGTCGGACAGGAAGGCGAGCCGGTTGGGCGCAGCGAACCCGGCGCCCTCGACGGCGGGATCGAGGACGAACAGCGGCACGACCTGGTCGGCCGCGGCGCGGGCGGCGTGCAGGACCGGGTTGTCGTGCAGCCGCAGGTCCTGGGTGAACAGGGCGATGGAGACGGTCACGGGCGGTGCCTCGCAGGGAGTGCGGTCGGGGTGGTCGGGTGTCGGCGCGTGGCAGGGGCGCGAACCCGCCGGTGCGGGCCGCGGACTCGGCCCGGCCGGGCCGTTGCGCGCCGAGCAGGCCCGGGACAGGGGACGGGACGGTGGGTCGGTGGTGGGACTTCAGGCCGTGACGGCCTGCTCCAGGAGGTCGACGGCGTCCGCGAGGGTGCGGGGGCGGGCTGCGCCGGCCCGGGGCTGGTCGCGGGCCCAACCGGGACCGGCGGCCACGACCAGGGCTCCGCCGCGGGCGCCGCGCGGGCCCCACACCGTGTCGCCGACCCGGCGTACCAGCCCGCGGTCCGCGGTGTGCTGGTCCTGGGACCAGATCATCACGGCCGACGGCCCGATCCGGTGGACGGCGTCGAGCAGGGCCCGGGGCGGGACGGCCGCGCCCAGTATGCGAAAGGGGACCCCGCGCTCCGTGAGCGCGGCGGCCGTGGCCTCGATGGCGAGGGTGTGCAGTTCGAGGGGCGTCGCCGTCAGGAGGACGGGCCTCACCTGGCGGGCGGCGGGCCCGCCGACGGCCACGCCCCGCAGAGCGCTGGAGACGTGCCAGGACAGCAGGTGCTCGACCTCGACGTACTGCTCGCCGTCCGCCGCCCACCTGCGGCCCGCGGCGCGCAGTGCGGGCATCATGACCTCCGTCCACGCGTCGACCACCCCGAGCGCGTCCACCGCTTCCCGCAGGATCCGGGCGACCTCCGGCCCGTCCAGCCGCACCGCCGCCCGGGTCAGGCCCCGGCATTCAGGGCGCACCGCTTTGACCCGCGAGGCGTGGCTTCCGCCCGGACCGTGCCCGAGCCGCCCGCCGCCCTGTGAGTCCGTTCGCGGCTCGGGGAGAGCGCGTCGCGGGCTGTCCTGGTGTACGGAGACGTCGCGCTCGGCCAGGGCCGCCCGTGCCGCCTCGCCCGGAGGCACCCCGCGTGCCGTCAGCCGGCACATCGTCTCCAGGACGGCGATGTCCCGGGGGCTCCAGCGGCGGTGGTGTCCGGTCTCCCGATGGGCAGGGCCGATGCCGTAGCGGCGTTCCCAGGAGCGGACCGTCGTGGGTGACACACCCAGCCGCTGGGCCACGCGGCCGGTCGGAAGCCCGACAAGGTCCACCGGCTCGGGTGCCGGGTCCGGGTCTCCGGATCGCGCTCCGATCCGCCGGCCGGGGTCTCGGCCGGCCGATGAGGTCACCATCCTGCGGTCCTCCCCACGGCGAACCCCGCGCGGCACACCGCCATCGCGGCGATGTCCGGCAGCGGGCTCCGGCCCGACCGGGCCGTGTGCGGCTCGGCCGGCCCCGGAGTGGCGATACCCGCGCACATCGACGCCTCGCACTCGGGCGTCCCAGTGGGCGGGCTCGCGGGAGCGGGGCGCTCCCGGGCGGGGAACTGTCGGCCGATGGTCACGCGCACAGCCTCCCCGTCGACGGCGCGCAGGTCCACCCGTCCCGGATGGACGCCGGCACGGACCGGACCACCGGAGGCCGCAGGTGGAAGGCGACTCCGTACACGGGTGCGGCAACCGTCCGGTGGAGCGCCTCGGACGCGCCTTCGTCGCCGTGCGTCGACAGGTCCAGGAGACGACTCAGGTCTGCGGCACCCGGCACTTGCCTGCCGCCGAGATCCAGGCCGGAACGGGTTCGGATGAGCGAGGTCATGCGGCCACGGTGCAGCGGTTCAGCATCGATGGCCCAGTCGAATCGTTTGTGCAGCGTTTTCCGAGGGGGACCAGACCTGCCGGACGATGCGGCACCGCCGGCCCCGGCGGAGACGACACCACGGAGTCCCGTGCCCCTCGCCCTCGAACGCCCGGCGGGCACCGCCGCGGTCCGCGATCCCCCGGCGGTATCCCAGAACTCTGGGATACCGTCGGCAGCGGCCGACATCCAGCATCAGTACGGACGATCCCGCCGGCGCACGGGCGCCGCGTAGGTGGAGCCAGCTCTGGAGCCGTCCATGACCAGCTTGTTCGAGTCCACCGTCCCCCAGCCGGAGCCTGCGGACCACCGGGCCTTCGCGGGTGAGCTGTTCGGGCGGGCACGTGAGACGGCCGAGCTGCTGCGGCTGCTCGCCGACCCCACCGTGCCCGGCGTGCTGCTGCACGGCCTTCCGGGCAGCGGCAAGACCCGGCTGGCGTCCGCGGTCGCCGAGCAGTACCGAGCGATGGGTGGCATGACCGGAACTCCCTGCCCGGCTTCGTTACTGACTGTCGATCAGATCGAACCGGACGAGTATCCGGCACTGCTGACCCGGTGCGCCTCGAGTGGGGCGAAGCTGCTCGCGACCGGTCGCCTGCCATCCACCGGCGCCGACGTGGCGTACCGGGTGGACCCACTGGCCGTTCCGGTGGACTGGTCGCCGATCGACCTGGACGCCTTCTGCCGCATCCCCTCGGTCCAGGTCTTCACGGCCGCCCGGCAGGCCTGGAGCCCGTGCTTCACGGTGACCGCCCGGAACCAGCAGGCCGTAGGCCGGATCTGCGTGGAACTCCGGGGCCTGCCAGGCGCGTTGGTGGTCGCGGCCCGGGTGGCGGCACTGGAGGGCATCGGCACCGTGCTGGCCGCACTCGGTGGGGCGGGAGTAGACGGAGCCGCAGGAGGCAGGATTCCGGGCGGCGGGGTGGCCCCCTGCGCCGGGCCGCGCGTCCCGCCGGCGGGTCGGCCGGCGAGGCGACCAGCGGAACGGGGCGGCCCGCTGGTCGCCGACGAGGCGCGGCTGCTGTCCTGCACGCCGCTGTTCGTCGGCGGGTTCGGCCCCGAGGCACTTCGGGCGGTGTCCGGGATCACGCCGAGCGCCTTCCCTGCGGCGCTCGAAGCCCTGCTCGGTCGGCAGTCGCTGACGCTCGAGGACCGGCCGTCCGGCCGATTGGCCGGTGCGGCCGAAACGCGGCTTCATGTGCCGTTCGACGGCCCGCCCGAGGCCCGGCCCGCCGACGGCAGGTTCACCGTCCTCATGCTCCGCCACGCGCGCTACTACGCCCGGCTCGCGGCCGGGGCCGGCCGTCGGCTGGCCGCCGGCGACCAGCCGACAGCCCTGCTCGCCCTGCGCGTCGAGGAGGCCAACCTCCGCTCGGCGGTCAACACCCTGACCGGCCACGGGCTCACTGCCGAGGCCCTCGACCTGATGGAGCGGTTGCTCGCCCACGCCCGCCTCGTCGGCCTCGGCCCGGCCTGGACCGACCGGGACGCCGCCCTGCTCGGCTCCACCAGTGCCACCGGTGAGCGGGCGCGCGTCCGGCTGGCGCTGATCCGCGCCGAAGCCCGACTGCTCGACGGCGACCACGAGTTGGCCACCGTCCTGCTGGACGAGACCGAGGCAGCCTCAGCCGAGTCGGACCGATGTCGGACCACGCCCGACTCCCCCTCCACGGCGGCCCGACTCCTGCGACTGCGGGGCCTGACCGGGTTCGACCGTGACCCCGCCCGAACCCTCGCCGCACTCACTCGGGCGGCAGAGCTCCTCCGCGGAGCCGATGACGAACCGGCGGCCCTGCGCATCGAGCTGGAGGCCGCCCTGGCCGAGCTTCGGCTCGGTCGGACCGGTCCCGGCAGCGCGCTGGCGGACCGGGCGCTGACCGCGGCGCGGCACCGGGGGGACGCGCTGCTGGCCGGCACGGCCCTGCTCCACCTGGGCCTGCTCGCCGCCGCCGACGGCGATCCGTCCGCCTCCCGCGCCCACTACGTCGAGGGGCTGGCCCAGCTGCGCCCGCTCGGCGCCGTCGCCACGCTCGGCGCGCTGGTCGGCCTGGCCGCGAGCCCCCTGCGCCCGGCACCGGCGCGGGCGACCGACGCCGCCCGACTGCTGGGCAGCTTCTATCCGGGGCGGGCCGGCATTCCCGGCGACCCCGCGGATCCGGACCTGGCCACCGCCCGGCTGCTCCCCGGCATCCGCCGCCGGCTCACCGAGGACGAATTCACCCACGCACTGGCGACCGGCGCGGCCACCGCGCTCCCGGACCTGCTCTGCTCCCTCGGCGAGTCGGACTCCACCGGGACACCGCCGAAGAGGGAGCTGACGAATCGTCAGTTCCAGGTCTCGCTGCTGGTGGCCGACGGGCTGAGCAACCACCAGATCGCACGTCGCCTGGGCATCTCGGAGTGGACCGTGGTCAACCACCTCCGCGAGGCGATGCGGCGGTTGCAGTGCTCCTCGCGGGTCGGCGTCGCCGGCTGGGTGCACCGCTCCGGCCGGCGGCCAGGCCCCGCTCACGGCGCGAACCGGGGATGGTACGACGATCCGTTCGAGGCCTCCTGACCCGGCGGGCGGGCCCGCCACCCGGACTTCCGCCGACTCGGCTTCCAGGGCGGCCGACCCGTACACCACCCGGCTGCACGTCCGGGACCGCTCGGGGCGCCTAACGGAGCCCGGTGAGGGTCGCCACCCGGTCGAAGCGGCCGTCGATGGCCTCGTCCCCGTGGTGCACGACGAGCAGGGCGCGCCCCTCGGTCCGCTCCCTAAGCACCCGGAACACCAGCTCCCTGCCGCCGTCGTCGAGGTTCGCGAACGGCTCGTCGGCCAGGTACACGTCCGCGTCCTCGTGCAGGAGCACGGCGACCCCGACCCGCTGACGCTGGCCGGACGACAGGTCCGAGGGCAGCTGGTCGGCCAGGACGTCCAGACCCATCGCGGCGCGCAGCCGCTCGTCGGCGACCAGTTCGCGCACCGGCAGCGGAGGCAGGTGCACCGGAGCGGTCAGGCTCGCCACCCGGGGCGGCAGGGTGACCGCCCCGGCGTCGGGGGCGAGGGTCCCGGCCATGACGTGCAGGAGCGTGGTCTTCCCGCAACCGTTGGGGCCGCGGAGCAGCACGCGCTCGCCGACGCGCAGGTCGAACTCGTCGATCGACACCTTGGCCCCCTCGCCGTACCCGACCCGGACCCCGCGGACCCGTACCAGGGCCCCCTCCTCGTAGTACGGGGCCTGCCCGGAGTCCCGCAGGGACTCGATCCGCTTGAGGACCGCGCTGCTCCGGCGGGCCTGCGGAATCATGTTGACGAGGTCGAAGATCCCGGTCACCGCCCGCCACAGCGAGTTCACGAAGGCGAGGAAGCTGCCGAACGACATCCGCCCGGCGAAGACGAAGAAGGCTCCGGTGATCATCGAGGCGGTGTCCGACAGGTTCATCACCAGGTCGCTGAGGGTTCGCTGCCGCTGTGACAGCCGGAAGTTGACGAAGGTGCGGTCGAGGAACCCGCGCAACGCGTCCCGGTTCACCGCGCGGGTGCCCGGCAGCAGCGACGGCAGTCCGCGCAGGGCGGGGAAGGACTCCAGCGTGCGGGTCAGCGTGTTGATGTACCGCGCCTCCGCCTCGCGTTCGGGCCCGGTGTTCTGCTCGATCCGCCTGCCGAGCCGGTTGCTCACGAGCACCAGCGGCGGCACGATCACCAGCAGGATGAGGCTGGCCTGCCAGGACAGGTAGAACAGCACGCCGAGGAAGGCGACCGACGCGACCGCCTGGCGCGCGATGCGGAGGGAGACGTCGATGGCCGGCAGGACGCCCTGGGCGACGTCGTTGTGGATGCGGCTGACGTACGAGGCGTTTCCCGCCTTCGCCACCTCTCGGCCGTCCAGGCCGAGCGTGCGGCTCAGCAACTCCGTCTCCAGCACCAGCGTGAACGCGTTCTCGAGGCGCTTGCGCCAACAGGCGACGCAGTAGTCCGTGATGGTGAGGGTCAGTCCGAACAGGAGGTACCCGAGGCCGAGGACGAGGAACCTGCGGAAGTCGGCGGTCAGGATCGCCTGGTCGAACAGGGCCTTGAGCAGCAGGGGGTGCAGCAGGGCCTCGAGCCCGCCCGTGGTGGCCTCGGCGACGAGGACCACCACGAACGGGGCCCGGTGGCCCCGCAAGGTACGCCACAACCGGTTGTTCACCGCGCCGCCTCGTCCAGCAGGAAGTCGGCGGTGCCTCCGGCGTTCACCCGGTGGAGCACCCGCAGCAGGCCCGCCGACCCGGTCAGGTAGTCGCAGGAGCAGCGCAGCAGCCCCTCACCGGGGAGACCCAGCGGGGTCCGGCCGTCCTGGCGCGGCAGACCGAAGCGCTCGGCGGGCTCGAACAGGAACACCTTCCGGACGAAGTCGAGCTGCGTCAGCGCCTTGTCGCGGTAGGAGCGGTCTCCGGTGAACTCGGCCGCGTCGAGCAGCGCGTCGGCGATCCCGCTCATGCCGAAGGCGTACCCGGGCAGCACCGAGTAGCGGACGTCCAGCCCGCGCAGGACGGCGCGTGCCGCGTCCAGGTCGCCGTAGCGCAGCAGCACCTGCGCCACGCCCGCGGACCCGACCTCGATGTACGGCTCCATGGTTCCCTCGTGCTCGAACATGACCGGGCCCCCGCCGTCCAGGGGCTTGGCGTGGGCCATCTCCCAGGCGAGCGCCTGCCGTCCGAGGCGCAGGTGGTGCTCCTCTCCCGTGACCTGGTGCATGCGCAGCAGGAACATCGCGACGCCGGCCTGTCCGAAGCCGAGGCCGGTCATCGGCCCCTCGGCGGCGAACTCGTTCACCCAGTAGGCTCGTTCGCCGTCGTGCCGCACCGTGTCGTGCAGGGCTCGCGCGCAGTCCCGTGCCGCGGCGAGATCGCGCGGGTCGCGGCCCTGCAGGAAGAAGCGCAGGTTCGTCATCCCCACTCCGGCGAGGCCGTAGTAGAAGGTGTGGTCGCCCTGCTCCACCGCGCGCCGGTTGGCCTGGGCCAGCAGCTGCCCGGCCTCGGTCCCGAACCCGAGCGAGTCGGCCGCCCAGGCGATGCCAGCCAGGCCGTTCATGAGACCGTCCGGGTACTCCGCGCTGTCGATGTCGGCCAGCTTGCCGCCGAGCCAGTCGTGCCATTCGGGCCGGATCGCGATGCCGGAGGAGTGCAGCGCCCACAGCACGCCGCTCGCCCCGAAGCCGAGGCTCAGCGGGTTGGTGATGTGCGCGAAGGGGTCCACGGGGAAGAGCGTGCTCCGGCCGGTGTCGGCGACGGCCTCGACGAACGCGGCCACCCCGGTCTCCGCCTCCACCAGTCCGAGCCGTTCCTCGACGACCGGCCGCGCCGGGAGGGCCTCGACCTGGTCGAGCAGGTCCGCCTCGTGCTCCAGGGCGTCGAGCACGTCGGTGAGGCCGATCCGGTCCCCGGCCAGGTCGGTGATCAGCCGGTGGACGCGCTCCGGCCAGCCCAGGCCCTCGGTGATGAAGATCCGGTACAGGTCGAGCACGTCCTCGCGCAGGTACGACATCGCCGCGATCGGGAAGACGAAGTACGCCATGGTGGACGCCAGGGCGTAGCGGTCGCCCTCCGGCCCGAACGCCCTGAAGCCGTCGCGGGAGAGGCTGAACCCGGGTGTGAAGAGCTCGACCGGCTGCTCCAGCTCCGCTTCGCCGCTCCCGGCGTCGCTGTCGGTCCCGGCCAGCCGGCAGGCTTCCAGGTCGACGATGGTCACCTCCAAGGTGTCCGGGTCGACGAGCAGGTTCGAGGCGGTGAAGTCGGCGAGGATCACCCCGCGGTCGTGCGCGGCCTGGATCGCGAGGGCCAGCCCGCGGAAGACGGCGAGGAAGATGCGCAGGTACTCCCGCGACCGCTCGATGTCGAACCCCGGCCGCGCGAGCGGGTTGCGTTCGAGCAGCACCGAGCGGAGGTCGGAGCTGTCGATGAACTCCTCGGCGATGAAGTGGTGCTCCCAGTGGCGGAACTTCGCGATCGGCGCCGGGTACGAGCCGGTGTCGGCCAGCCGGTTCAGGAACATCCACTCGCGGCCGAGGATGTCCACTGCGTCGTGGTTCCGACGGGGGTTGACGTTGGTGTGCGGACGGGCCTCCTTGAGCAGCACCGGCCGGTCGTCGTGCGCCGTGTCCTCGGCCGTGTACACGCCGCCGCTGTTGGAGAACTGGATCGCCCCGGTCACCCGGAACCGGCCCCCGAGCAGGCCGTCGTCCTCGTCCTCGTCCGCGGGCTTCCAGTCGTCGAACGGCCAGGGCACCCAGTCGGGCCGGGCGCGCCCCAGGCCCCGGTCGTCGGGGACGGGACCGTCCGGTCCGAGGATCCGCGGGTGCCGGCGGCCGAGGACGTCGACGGTGTGGGTGTCGAGGAACTGGCCGTAGCGGAAGTACAGCGCCTTGCTGTCCCGGTACCGCAGGTCCGACAGGACGTAGGCGCCCTCGTAGCCTTCCAGGAGTCCGGCCAGGTCGGCCAGGACGGCCCTGAACTCGTCGTCGTCGCGCGGGTAGACGGTGACGAGCTTGCCGCCGCTTCCCCGGGACATCGACTTGGAGTTGAGCATCTCGAAGATGTTGATGTCGAGGGCTATCTTGAAGTCGGTCCCGCGTTCCGTCAGGTATCCGATCACTGCGGCGGCGACCTCGCGCACGTGACGGCAGCTCGCCGACACATGGATCTTCCAGCCCTGCGCCGGCAGGTCCGGGCTGGGCCGATGGCTCCACCAGATGCCGCTGCGGACGAACCGCGCCCGCAGTGGCTCGTCGAGCCCGGCGAGGAAGTGGTCCGCGCTCGGTTCGTACGAGACGTCGAGCGGGTCGAAGAACAGCGTGTCGTTCCACGCGAAGAGGAAGCGGTAGACCCATCGTTCGTTGCGCATGTCAGCCTCTGCGATCGTCCGGGGCGGCCGGTGGAAGCGACAGGG